>JALOLR010000003.1 GCA_025455885.1 Acidimicrobiales bacterium | reverse complement strand
CGGTCACACCCAGGGTCAGACCAGGCCTCCACGACGCCGAACGCATCCTCACCGACCCCAACGGGCCAGCACCGGATCCTCGATGTCACACCCCCTGCGTAGTGTTCCGTACATGAGTTCTGGGCCGGCCACCGTCACCGCTCCCGACGACAACCGGCTCCGAGTCGGGGCGGCCGTCCGACCGGCTCTGGACCTGATCGACCAGCTCCACCACGTGGTACGTGACCTCGACCCGGCCCAGCTCCCGGCCCGCGACGCGGTCGACATGGTCAGGGTCCTCGATCGCCTCGTCCGAGTGGCCGAGGCCGGCAAGGCGCTGGCCGCGGCTCGGGTCGCCGAGTCCTCGCTGTGGACTCGCGGGGGTCATCGCTCCCCCGCCCACTGGGTCGCGGCCGAGACCGGCGTACGGGTGGGCGACGCCGCCGACCTGCTCCACACCGCCGAGACGCTCGCCGGTGCTCCGAGGACGAGGGAGGCCCTCACCGACGGTCGCCTCTCTCGCCGTCAGGCCGCTGCGGTCGGCGACCTCGAGAAGGTCGCTCCGGACGACGCCCGCGACCTGATGGCCCGCGCCGGTCGGCTGTCGGTGGGAGAGCTCGAGACCGAATCGCGCCGCCTCGTCAACGCCCACACCCATGAGAACGACGGCGCCCGGATCGCCCGGCATCGACGGACCCGGAGCCTTCGCACCGGCACCGATCCCGACGGCATGGGGTGGGGGCACTGGAAGCTCCCGCCCGCCGAGCACGCCCGGCTCGTGGCTCGTCTCGAGGCGCTCCAGGGTCGCGTCTTCGTCGAGGCGCGGAGACGGGGTGACCGTGAGCCCACCCACGCCCTCGCCGCCGATGCCCTCTGTCGCCTGGCCGAACGGCGCCCTGAAGAAGGCGAGTCCACCGGCCCGGCTCGCGACGCCGAGATCACCGACGACGACCCGTCGTTCGTTCGCCAATCCCTGCGTCCGGCTGGCGCCACCACTCGGACCCGACCCCGACGTGGGGCCCGTCGCTCCGAGTCGGGGTCCACGACCGAGGAGATCCGTTCCCGGATGGAGCCCTCGACCGAGGATTGGAGCTTCGCCAAGGTCATCGTTCGCGTCGATGCCTCAGCTCTGCACCGCGGGTCGGTGGCACCGGGGGAGGTCTGCGAGATCGCGGGCCACGGGCCCATCGCGGTCGGTGATGCCTGGCGGGTCGTCGCCGGCGGCGCGCTGGTGGCCCTCCTCGACGAGCGGGGCACCGCGGTCGATCGCATCGTCCACCTGGGTCGGCGACCCACCGCACTCCAGCGCACCGCCATCGAGTGGACCACCGGAGGGACCTGCGCCATCGAGGGGTGTTCGTCCACGGCCCGCTACGAGATCGATCACGTGGCCGAGTGGGCGACGACGTCTCGCACCGAGCTGCGCCACCTCGCCGGGGTGTGCGGCCACCACCACGACCTCAAGACCCACGGGGGCTACCGCTTCAGCGACGCCCTACCCAGCGGCAAGCGCCGGCTCCTCCCGCCGGGTGCCGGGCCACCGCCTGCGGACCTCGCCCTCGACCCGATCCCGCGCCACCGCAGGGACGGTCCCGGCATCGACACCCTCTTCGACACCGGCTGATCAGCGCTGGTCGAGTGCGGGCGACCGTTCCAGACCACCCTGCGGGATCGGGGGGCCACCCGACCCGGGGCAGTCGCGTCCTCAGACCAGCCAGCGGCTGAGGGAGTCGATGACGCAGGCCGGCTTGGTGCCACCCTCGATCTCGATGGTGATGCGCACCAGCGTCTGGATGCCGCCGTTCACGTCGGTCACCTCGACCAGCTCGGCGCCGCCCCGGATGCGGTCGCCGACCTTGACCGGGGAGATGAACCGCACCTTGTCGGCGCCGTAGTTCACGCCGGCCGAGAAGCCCCTGGTCTCGACGATCTGGGGCAGGAAGAGGTTCGACAGCGACAGCGTGAGGTACCCGTGGGCGATGGGCGCCCCGAACGGGCCGTCCTTGGCCCGCTCCGGGTCGACGTGGATCCACTGGTGGTCGCCGGTGGCGTCGGCGAAGAGGTTCACGCGGTCCTGGTCGACGGTGAGCCAGTCGCTGTACCCGAGGTGGGTGCCCACGGCCGCTCGCACGGCGTCGGGCCCGTCGAGCACGGTGGTGGGGGTGGCCATGGGTCCCTTCCTCAGATCCGGTCCGGGCCGGAGCGGGTGACGACGGGGGCGCCGCTCAGGCGCTCGAGCGTGGCGCCGGCCTCGGCGATGATCCGCTCGACGAGCTCGGCGGCGCTGGGCAGGTCGTCGATCACGCCGACCACCTGGCCGGTCGGCAGGATGCCGGCGTCGAGCTGGCCGTCGACCAACGTGGCCTTGGTGAGCATCGGGGTGTTGCCGGCCATGATGACCTCGGCCCACGACAGGTCCATGCGCTTCTTCATGTCGAGGCCCTCCCGGGCCATCTGCACCCACGAGAGATCCGTGTACTTGCGGAACCTCGCGGCGTTGGCGACCGCCTTGGGCACGGCGGTGACCGGCGAGGCGGAGTCCATCTCCTCGACCAGGTCGGTGCGGATCACCCGGTGGGGGGCGCCGTCGATCTTGGTGGTGACGAGCGTGCCGGTGACCGGCGTGCCCAGGTAGGCCTTCTTGACCTCGAGGGGCACCGACGAGTCGGAGGTGAGCAGGAACCGGGTGCCCATGGCCACCCCGCCGGCGCCGTAGGCCAGCGCCGACACCAGGCCCCGACCGTCGAAGTAGCCGCCCGCCGCCACCACCGGCACACGGCCGTCGACCACGTCGACGACCTCGGGAAGCAGCAGCGAGGTGGGCACGGAACCGGTGTGCCCGCCCCCCTCGCCGCCCTGCACCAGCACGGCGTCGACGCCCCACTCCATGACCTTCTCGGCGTGGCGCTTCGCCCCGATCGACGGCATCACCTTCACCCCGTGGTCGTGGAGGTGGTCGATGAGCTCCTTCTTGGGGGCCTGCGCGAACGAGGCCACCGGGACGCCCTCGCGGATGATCAGGTCGAGGCGGGCCCGGATGTCGTCGGCGTCGGCGCGGAAGTTCACCCCGAACGGTGCCGAGGTGCGGGCCTTGACCGCGGCGACGGCTCGCACGAGCTCGTCGTAGGTCATGGTCGCCGAGGCGATGATGCCGAAGGCGCCGGCGTTGGAGGTGGCCGACACCAGGCTGGGGCCGGCCACCCATCCCATGCCGGTCTGCACGATCGGGTACCGGGACCCGAGCACGTCGAGGAGGGGGGTGTGGAGGGCGGGGTGCATCGGGGTCTCCGGTCTCAGCTCGGCAGTTCCCGTTCCCGGAAGCCCCGGGGATCGAGGACCTCGCGGAGGATCCGCAGCTCCTCGGCGGTGGGCAGCCGGGTCTCGGGCACGGTGCCGTCGATGACGAGGGTGAACCCGGTGGCGGCGACCACGTCGTCGACGGTCACCCCAGGATGCACCGAGGCGAGGCGCATGCGGTGGTCGGGGGACGCGAAGTCGAGCACCGCCAGGTTGGTCACGACCCGACGGATCTCGTGGTGGGCGCGCACCCACTCGCCGAGCTCGGCGGCGCGGTCGTAGCCCACACCCGACACGGTGTCGACCTTCTCGACGAACACCCGGTCGCTGTGTTTCGGCACGAAGTAGGTGGTGGTGTGGTTGATGGTGTTGCCGGGGCCACCGCGCACGCCGAGCAGCTGCGCCTTCGGCTTGGCCCACGGGCCGATGTTGGCGATGTTCTGGTTGCCGTGGGCGTCGATCTGGCTGGCGCCCATGATGACGTGGCGGCGACCGCCCCAGAGCGTGTCGAAGACGCTGCGGAACGGCACCCACCCCTCGATCTCCTTGTCGGTGCCGCCGATGGCCAGGTCGTTGGCCACGAAGAACGCCTCGCCGTCGCTGATGAGCAGGTCGGGCTCGGCGGTGGCCCGGGCCAGACGGGCGCCGAGCATGGGGATGGTCCCCATCCCCGACGCGAAGATCTCGCCGTCGCCGACGAAGGCGTCGGCCAGCGCGGCGACGCAGATCTCGGCCAGGGTGACCCGCTCGGTGGTGGGACTGGCATCGCTCATCGGTTCTGCACCGCCTGCTGGTAGTCGGCCTCGGAGCCGGAGAGGTAGGTGTCGACGAAGGCCGCCCACGCCTCCGGGTCGCCGGCGGCGGTGGCGTACTCCTTCTGGAATGCCTCGTCGCGCTCGTAGTCGGGCTGGCAGTTGGTGAAGTGGGCCCCGTTGGGGGCCTCGATCACGCCGTCGACCATCGACCGGTTGACCTTCATGGTGTGGAAGGTGCCGTTCTCGAGCAGCTCGGAGGTGGGGACGACCTTCTCGACCGACAGGAACCGCCGACCCGGCGTGGCGGCGGCCAGGAACAGGTCGTCGAAGTACAGGTCGGGCCCGAGGAACTGGGCGTTGCCGCGCTCGTCGGACCGGTTGAGGTGCACGAGCGCGGCGTCGAGGTGCAGCGCGGGGACCGCCAGGAGCTCCTCGCCGTCGGCGTACGGGCTGGTGACGGTGCGCAGGTCGGGCGAGTTCTTCACGACGTCGGAACCGAGTCCGGCGCGGGTCGGGAGGAAGGGCAGGCGTAGCGACGCCGCGTAGAGGCCCCACTGGAGCATCCCCTCGTCGTACTCGACGACCTCGGCGATGGTGCCGTTCTGGCGGGCGGCCCGGAAGTGGGGCTCGAGGGCGATCGAGTCGAGCGACACGAAGCCGTAGACCAGTTTGCGGACCTTGCCGGCGGCGCAGAGGAGGCCCACGTCCGGACCGCCGTAGCTGACGACGGTGAGGTCGGTGAGGTCGCTGCGCAGGAGGGCCCTGACGAGCGACATGGGCTTGCGGCGGCTGCCCCAGCCGCCGATCCCGATCGTCATGCCGTCGGCGAGGGTGGCGATCGCCTCGTCCTCGGTCATGCGCTTGGTCCTCGGCGCAGCGGCCATCAGCTCTCCTTCGGGTCGGTGTCGGTGCCGGCCGACTGGCCGGAGGCGCTCGTGTGGCCGTGCTCCACGAAGTCGTCACGCAGCTCGTCGGACACGCCGCTCAGGTTGAGCTCGAACGTGAACCCCTGCTCGAACCGGTAGCTGCGCTTGACGTCCCACAGGTCGATCCCGTTGAGGCTCTCCTTGGCGGCACGGATGACCGTGGGCGACTTGGCGGCGATGGTGCCGGCGATCTCGAGGGCGGCGGCGAGGAGCTCGTCGCGGGGCACCACGCGGGCCACCGATCCCCAGGCGTGCAGCTCGGCGGCGGTGGCGTTGGCCGAGGTGTAGACCATCTCGCGCATCTTGTGCTGGGGCACGAGGCGTGAGAGGTGGGTGGCGGCGCCGAGGGCGCCGCGGTCGACCTCGGGCAGCCCGAAGAAGGCGTCGTCGGAGGCCACGATCACGTCGGAGTTGCCGACGAGGCCGATGCCGCCCCCGACGCAGAAGCCGTGGACGGCGCTGATGACCGGCACCGGGCAGTCGTAGACGGCCGCGAAAGCGGCGAAGCAGCCCTTGTTCGCGCCGATCAGGGCGTCGAAGCCCTCGGTGTTCTGCATCTCCTTGATGTCGACACCGGCGTTGAAACCCCGGCCCTCGGCGCGCAGGACGACGGCCCGCACGGCGCGGTCGTCACCGAGGCGTCGGACCTCGTCGGCGAGCTGGAACCACTCGGCGACGGTGAGCGCGTTCACGGGCGGGCAGTCCTGGACCACCTCGGCAATGCCGTCGTCGTGGACGGTGACGTCGATCCCCATGGAGGGCGACGCTAGCCGTCGATCTGACGGTCAGTCAGATTGCGGTCGGTGGTCAGCGAGGCCCGGGGCTCGACGTGACCGGGCCTGCCGCCGGCTCGGCCGGCGGGTCGGCGGCGTCGTCGATCCCGGCCCGCAGGCGCCGCCGGTGGCCGACGGTGCACCACACCCAGAACCCGACGGCGAAGCCCACGAAGGCCAGGACGAACCAGAGGTTGGCCCAGCTCTGCTGGCCCTCGTTCGGACGCACCACGAGCTGCAGGTAGATGGCCAGCGACCCGGCCAGGAGCCCGAACCAGGCCAGGCGACTCCAGCTTGCGACCTTCTCGCCGTTGACGTAGCGGGTGGGCAGGAGTTGCACGATCACGGCCTGGAGGCCGCCGATGAAGAGCGCTGCCGCTGCGGTGTCGACGACGATGACGAGCAGGCCGGGCGATGTGCCCGAGGCGGCGTCGGCGACGATGCGGTGCACGCCGTAGGCCCCCAGCGCGACGGCGATCAGCGCCAGGCTGGCGCGGGCGTAGGCCTTCCCCTGGAGCCGGATCTCCACGGTTCCGGCGAAGATGACCCCCGCGAAGAGCCCGTACAGGACGCCCGGGGCCACGTCGAACACCCGGGAGAGCGCGAGGGAGAGGAAGGCCACACCGATGGCGATGGGGTACAACCGGTAGCGGGGGGCGAGCCCGGTCGCGCGGGCGATGGACCTGGCCGCCACCCCGTCATAGACGGCGATCATCACCCCGATGGCCACGGCCATCCCCAGCATCTGGCCCAGCGTGACGACGCTGAACCCGACGCTCGGATCGGCGAGGAGCCCGAGCACCGCGGCCACGACCGCGAAGCTGACCACCGCGGGCGGCTGAGGGAGTGCCGCCAACCACTCCCGGGCCCGACCGATGACCCCGGCGCGGGTGCTGACCTGGCGGACGAGGTGGTCGTGGTTCATCTTGAGCGCGTCGTTGAACAGCTGTGCAGCAGCCACCAGCAACAGCATGATCAGCATCCCGAGGCCCACGTTGCCGGCCACCCAGACCGGCGAGAAGTCGACGTCGTCGGAGAGCGCGGTCGCAAAGCTCGATCGGTCGTCCAGCTCCGGGACGGGTTCACCGGCCCGGGCTGGCGATCGCTCGAAGGGATCCTCGGCCACGGCCAGCTCGATCTCGCGGCTCTCGGTGATCCCCAGGACCTCTGCCTCTCCGACCGGAGCGAGGACAGGGCCGGTCACGGCCTGAACGGCGGCAACCGGCGGGAGGGGCGCCGCCTCGGGGATCGCCACGGGCAGCGGTGGCTCGGGGATGTCGGCGAGAGGCGCGGGCGACTCGAGGATCGGCTGGACGGGTGCGGGCGGCGAGGGAGGCGGAGCGGGCGGCGGGGGCGGGGGCGGGGGCGTCACGACCACCGGATCCGGACCCGGCACGGTCACCGGGGGGTCCGTCACGCATCCCCGGCCGCGCTCTCCGGGGACCGCCGGCGGGCCCGGAACCGCGGGCAGCCCGCAGGCTGCTCCGGGAGGATCGGGCATGCCACAGGGCGGCCCGGGCGGTGAGGGCTCGCAGCCCTTGCCGGGCGCAGGGAACGGCGGGGCGGCGTCGGCGACGGGAGCGAAACCGGCGAACAGCGCGGCCGTCAACATCGTCGCGATGGCCACGAGCACGATGCCCCCGAGCACCCGCGACCCCGACCGCACCTGCTGCCCCACGCTGCGACTCCTCGCGTTCCACGAACCGATCGACGCCGGCAGTTGACCAAGGCGCGAGCAGCGCGGCAAGCGACGTCAGCAAGCCTTCACCCCGCCGAAACACAGCCGGGAAAATTCTCGACGGACCGCGTCGACTGGACCGCTCAGCGCGCGATCCGCACGGGCTCCTCACCGTCGGTGCCGCCCGTGCCATTGGTCTACCGTCGGGGCCGTGGCACTCCAGATCGATCTGAGCGGCAGGGCGGTGCTGGTCACCGGCGGCACCAAAGGGGTCGGGCGCGGCATCGCGCAGCGCTTCGCCGACGCCGGCGCCGACGTCGTGGTGTGCGCCCGCCGCGAACCCGAGGTCGCGCTTCCCGACGGCTGGTCGTTCGTCCCCGCCGACCTGCGCGACGGCGAGGCGGCGTGGGCCGCGGTCGACGCCGCCCACGCCGTGCACGGCCGGCTCGACTGCGTGGTCAACAACGCCGGCGGCTCACCCCCGGCCGACTCCGCCGAGGCCTCCCCCCGGTTCTCCGAGCGCATCGTGGCGCTCAACCTCCTGGCCCCGCTCTACGTCGCCCAGCGCGCCCACCACCACATGGTGGGTCAGCCCGGCGGGGGGTCCATCGTGAACGTCGGGTCGATCGTGGCCCAGCGCCCCTCCCCCACCACCGCTGCGTACGGCGCGGCCAAGGCCGGCCTCAAGCAGCTCACCACCACCCTGGCCATGGAGTGGGCGCCGACCGTGCGGGTCAACTCGATCACCTGCGGCTACATCCTCACCGAGCAGGCCGAGCTGTTCTACGGCGAGGGGGAGCGACGTGCCGAGGTCGAGGCGCTGATCCCGCTGCGCCGACTGGCGACGCCCACCGAGATCGGTGACGTCGCGGTGTGGCTGGCGTCGGACCTGGCCTCCTACGTGACCGGCGCCGACGTGGCCGCCCACGGCGGCGGCGACCGGCCACCGGTCATCGACGACGCCGGCTGACCCGGCGCCGCCGACCCGCGGTCAGACGAGGATGCCGACCTCGGAATAGCCCCGCACCGTGCTGGTGTGCTGGCGGACCACCCGATCGGGCACGACGTCCCACTCGGGGAACCGACTCAGCGTCTCCTCGAGGGCGATCCTGCCCTCCAGCCGGGCCAGCGCAGCGCCCACGCAGAAGTGGATGCCGTGCCCGAACGACACGTGGCCGGCGAGGTCGCGGCGCACGTCGAAGCGGTCCCCGTCGGGGTAGGCGCGCTCGTCGCGCCCGGCGCTGCCGGTGAGCAAGAGCACCTTCGACTCGGCGGGGATGGTGACGCCGTGGAGGGTGACCTCCCGGGTGGTCCAGCGCCCCTGGACCGGCGAGGGGGCCTCGTAGCGCAGCAGCTCCTCGACGGCGTTGGGGATCACCGAGGGGTCGTCCAGCAGGACCCGGCGCTGGTCCGGGTACCGGGCCAGCAGCACCGCGGCGTTGCCGAGGAGGCGCATCACGGTCTCGGTGCCGGCGCTGAACAGCAACAGGGTGAAGTCGGTGATCTCCTCCTTCGTCAGGCGGCGCAGCACCCCCGACTCGTCGGTGATCTCCGCGGCGGCCAACCCCGACACCAGGTCGTCGGCCGGCTCGAGGAGGCGCCGGTCCACGAGGCCGCTGAGGTACTCGTTCAGGCGGATGCGGGCCATCAGCGAGACGTCGTTGATCATGCCGACGCCCGGCTCGATGTGGAAGGTCTCGTCGATGTTGCGACGCTGCTCCTCGCGGTCCTCCTCGGGGACGCCCACGAGGCGGGCGATCACCATCGACGGGAGCTGGGCGGCGAAGTCCTGCACGTAGTCGAACTCCGCCGCACCCACGAACGGGTCGAGCAGGTCGGCGCAGATCTCGCGGACCTCGGCCTCCATCTCCGCCATGCGCCTCGGCGTGAAGGCCCGCGAGACCAGCGCCCGCAGGATGGTGTGCTCGGGCGGGTCCATGAAGATGATGAGCCCGGTGCTCGACATGTCCGGTCCCATGATGTCGAGCACCGTCCCGTGGGCCGAGCTGAAGGTGCCCGGATCACGGTGGGCGGCCTCGACGTCGGCGTGGCGGCTCAGCGCCCAGAAGTCGTACCGGTCGTTGCGGTACACCGGCGCCTCGTCGCGGAGGCGACGCCAGACCTCGTGGGGGTGGTCGTCGAGATCGGTGTCGAAGGGGTCCCAGTACAGGTCGGCGCCGGACACGTTCAGTAGTCGCCGCGCAGGAACCCGACCACCGGCGTCGCGTCGGGGAACGAGCCGGTGATGCCGGCGCTCACGTAGCCGGCGTCGGTGACCACGGTGAGGCCGTTGATGTAGCGGGCGGCGTGGCTGCAGAGGAACACGAGCACGTCGGCCTGCTCCTCGGGGGTGGACGCCTCGATGCCGGCGGCGGCGCGGAAGTCCTGGCCGAACGAGAGCCACAGTTCGGCGTTGGCCTGGGCCAGCGGCGTGTCGGTGGGCCCGGGGAGAATGGCGTTGAGGCGGATCCCCTTCTGGAGCATCGGGAAGGACTCGCGGGCCACGTAGGCGCAGATGGCCTTCTTCGACCACATGTAGTCGGCGTGGCCGGGGTTGGCCTCGTGCCAGGCGACGGCGGCGTCGAAGTCCGGGGTGTCGAGGTACTCCTTCAGCTGGTCGAGGTCCTTCTCCCAGCCCAGGCCGGCGGCCGAGGAGATCATCCCGATGGCCGAGCCCTTCGGCATCCAGCCGTTGCCCACGACCCGGTCGATGAGGTGGCGGTGGCCGATGAAGTTGATCTTCTCGATCCCTGGGGTGCCGTCGGCGACCCCGGCGCAGGAGAACAGCGCGTGGATCGGGCCGCCGCACTCGTCGACGGCGGCGTCGATGCCGTCCTTGTCGCGCAGATCGACCCTGATCGACTTCACGCCCTCGACGTCGACCTCGACGTGGTCCATGACCACGACCTCGGCACCCAGGTCGCGGGCGACCACCGCGGTCGCGGCACCCATGCCCGTCGCACCCCCCACGACCAGCGCCCGCTTTCCATCGAACCGGAAGGCCTCGACACCCATGCTGTTGTCCCCCATGTCAGTGGGCCCGACCGGGGATGGGCTCCCCATCCGGACGGCCGAGCACGTCGTATGACGCCGACGTTAGTTCGTGCGGTGGGGGTGCGGCACTCGGGTCGTGGGCCCCTCGCCGAACACGGCGCCCCCTGCCGTCCCGGCGACGCAGACTGGTGTGATGAGCGACGATTCGATCGACGAGCCCACCGATCGGGTGCGGCGGTGGTTGGAGGACGAACTGGGGGGCACCGTCGTGGCGCTGCGCCGCCAGCCCCGGTGGCGTCCCGTGTGGTTCACCGACGTCGAGCGCGCCGGCGAACGCCTGGAGCTGGTGGTGCGCGGCGACCGCACCGACATGCCGCTCATCTTCCCCCTCGACCACGAGATGCGCCTCCAGCAGGTGCTGTACGACCACGGGATCCCGACGCCGCGGGTGCACGGCATGATCGACGAGCCGCTGGCCTACGTGATGGACCGCGTCGGCGGGCAACAGGACTTCACGGGCACCTCCGACGAGGACCGCCGGGCTGCGGTCGACGACTACCTGCAGATCCTGGCCCGGCTGCACACGCTCCCCCTCGAGCCGTTCGTCGAGGCGGGCATCATGCGGGCGGCGTCACCGGAGGAGTCGGGCACCTTCGGGCTGTCCCGCTACGAGGCCGTGTACCGCGCCACCAAGAACGGCCCGGACCCCTTCATGGAGTTCTGCCTCGGGTGGCTGCACCGTCATCCGCCGCGATCACAGGGGCGGGAGGCGGCGATCGTCTGGGACTCCGGCCAGTTCCACCAGGCCGACGGGCGCATCGTGGCCGTCCTCGACCTCGAGATCGGTCACATCGGCGACCCGATGATGGATCTCGCCGCCTGGCGCATGCGCGACACCATCGTGGGCTACGGCCCGTTCCCCGAGCTGTACGCCCGCTACGAGGAGCTGGTCGGTGCGCCGGTCGATCTCGAGGCGCTGATGCGCCACCACTTCGCGTTCACCCTCACGAACCAGCTGGCGTTGGGCCAGGCGGTGCGCCGCCCGAACGCCCAGACGGACCTCATGACCAACATGCAATGGTGCCTCGAGACGAACCTGTTCGCCACCGAGGCGCTCGCCGAGATCCTCGACGTCGAGCTGCCCACCGTCGACCAGCCCGATCCGGTGCGGTCGCGGGCCGCGACGTCGATCGACCACATGGCCGACGTGCTGCGCACGCTCTCGCCCGAGGACGAGTGGCTTCGCTACCGCCTGCGCACCCTGTTCCGCACCGCCCGTCACGCCTTGCGGGCCGACGAGGTGGGCGCCCAGCTGAGCGAGGACGACCTCGACGACCTGCAGCCGCTCCTCGGGTTCCGCCCGACCGACTGGTTCGCCGGGGAGGCCGACCTCGAGGCGTTCGTGGTGGCCGACGCCCCGAGCGGCGCCCACGACCGCGAGCTCCTCGCGCTGTTCCACCGCCGCAACCTGCGGGCCCACAGCCTGCTCGGCCCGCCGGGCAGCGCCATGGCCACGCACCTCCCCATCCAGACGTTCCGCTGACCCCGCGACAGCGTGGGGCCGGGGAGCCGTCGGCGGCGGGCTCGGCCAACCCTCGAGGGGCGGCCGGGATCAGGCGTCGCCGAGGGCCGCCACCGCCGCGTCGAGGGTGGCGACGAGATCGGTGGTCTCCCCGGCACGGGTCTGGCCGCCGGCGGCCAGGAACCGCCGCATCGGCTCCTGGTGCTGGCCGGTGACCATGAGCCGGGTGAGGGCGTCGTTCTCGACGGTGAAGGGGTCGTCGGCACCGTCGAGGGTGGCGTCGACGACGGCCTTCACCGCGGCGATCGAGCGTCGCGGGAGCCGGGCGACCCGCCGGGCGAGGTCGGCGGCGTGGTCGTGGAGGTGGGCGGCCGGGAGGAGGGCGTCGACCCATCCGAGGGCCAACGCCTCCTCGGCGGGGATGTCGCGACCGGTGAGCAACAGCTCGAGGGCCCGGGCCCGCCCGACCCGTCGGGTCCAGCGCACGGTCCCGCCGGCACCGGGCAGGATCCCGAGGAGGGTCTCGGGCTGGCCGACCACCGACCCGAACGACGCGATGCGCAGGTCCAGCGCCGAGAGGAACTCGCACCCTCCGCCCCGCGCTGCGCCGTCGAGCACGCCGATGGTGAAGAACGGGGCGCGGTGGAGCCGGTCGAAGGCCACCTGCGCGATGTTGGGCTCGATCGGGTCGTCGCCGATCTCGGGCACCGACCCGAGCAGGTGGTTGACATCACCGTGCATCAGGAAGAAGTCGGGGTCGGCGCTGTGGAAGACGACGGCCCGGACCGACTCGTCGGCTTCCGCCTCGGGGAGCCACTGCAACAGCCCGATCATGAAGTCGGCGCCGACCAGGTTCAGCGGAGGGCAGTCGATGGTGACGGTGACGACGCCGCCGTCCTGTTCGACCTTCAACGCGTCGCTCACGGTGCTCTCCTTCGTCGGGACGGGAGGGTGGTCATCGACCGGGGCGGACCATCGCCCACATCGGCGGGCTGTCGTCGACGACGAACTCGGCGGTGACCGCGAAGCCGTGCCGTGCGTAGAGCGCCGCGCTGAGCGGCGTGGTGGCCTCGAGGTAGGCGGCCTCGCCGGCGGCATCCACTGCGGCGAGCGAGTGGGCGAGCACCGCACCCCCGAGGCCCTGACCGTGAGCCTCGGTCCGCACTCCGATGGCCGGCAGGTACCAGTGCCGTTCGGGCGGATGGTGGGCGGCGGTGGCCCGGCCGAGGGCGATGGAGCGCTCGACCTGGCCCTCGACGGCCCGGGCGAAGGCGTCGCCGTGGTCGGCCCAGAACTCCTCGCTGTCCTCCCCGGGCGCGTCCGGTGGTTGCCACAGGGCGACCGCCCCGCGGTCGTCGACCACGCTGGCCCCGACCGGCAGGTAGAGGTGCTCGGCCACCAACGCGAACATCGCCCGCAGGACCCGGGGGCGGGACGCCTCGTCGGGGAACGCCCACGCCATGATCGGGTCAGGGGTGAAGGCCTCCGCCAGCACCGATGCGACGAGGTCGCAGTCGTCGGCCTGGGCCGTCCGTGGTCCGCTCACCACCGCATGATGGCAGGCCGGCCGGGCGGAGCTCCGAAAGCCGGTGTCAGATGCGGGCACGGCGGAACATGGCGGTCTGCGTCGCCGAGGCCACCAGGCTGCCGTCGCTGTTCCAGACCAGGGCCACGCCGCTGGCCAGCGATCCCCGGTTGTCGTGGCAACGCGAGTCGATGCCCAGCCACTGGCCCCGGGCCGGGACGAAGAGCTGGAGGGAGATCTGCAGCGACGGCGCCGTGAGCCGTCCCATCACCTCGGTGACGGGCGGTCCGGCCGCCATGCCGAGGGCGTCGGCGGGCACGGCCAGCATGGCCGGTACCCAGGTGCCGTCGGGCCGGAGGTGCGGGTCGGCGAAGGAGAACCAGGAGAGGTGGCGCATCGGGTCCGTCGTCTCGCCGGCGTTGCGCCAGTCGGTCTTGCGGAAGAACGCCATCGGCGCCCCCGGCTCCTCGGTGCCGATCCTCGGCATGCTCCCGTCGGGCGGGCGCAAGAACGCGTCGGGCATGGTCGCGCCCGCGACCTCCGGCCAGCCGGGCGACTCGGCCGCGCACACCACCGTGGCGACGGCGTTCGGGGAGGGGTCGGGGTCGCCGGTGACGTGGAGCACCACGTGCACCTGAGCACCGTGGCGCCCATTGCGCAGCACCGTGACGTCGAGGTCGACCGGGCCGCACGGAACTGGGCGGCAGAACGTGGTGGCGACGGTGACCAGTCGGAGGTCGTCTCGGGCCAGGACCGTCTCCGCGGCCTGCATCATGACCGCCATCACCACGCCGCCCTGGACGTAGAGGATCCCCCAGTCGTCGTCGATGCGCGCCGAGAGGTGGGCGCCGGTGTCGGTGGTGGTGACGATGGCCAGCTCGTCGAGCAGGTGGTCGGAGCTCACAGCCCGCCGACCCTACCGACCGCCGACGCCCGCGCCGGCCACCAGCCGACCCGGCCGGCGGTCACCCCCGCCCCTCCGACCGGCATCCGTTCGGATCTGCGCCGTCGGTCAGGACGCGGCCCGGTTGGCGCTGCGGCCGTCGGCGCCGACTCGGAACAGCGCGTCGTTGTAGTGGCAGCCGGCTGGTACCCACTCGAAGGTCTTGGGCAACGAGAACTTGTAGTACAGCGCCCGGCGGCCGGCACCTGGTGCGGTGGGGGGCGGGGTGGTGTGCATGGTGTCGCCGAAGTGCAGCGTGAGGTCGCCCGGCTCCGTCACCAACGCCACCGCCGGGAGGTCGCCCTCGTCGCCCCACTCGATCCAGTGCTTGGCGTAGCGGTGCGATCCGGCGAGCACCAGGAGTTGGCCGTTCTCGGGGGTGGCGTGGTCGAGCTGGATGCCGGTCTGGATGAGCGGGCACATCACCGGATGGCCACCGATGCCGTCGTCGACGTGCCAGCCGAGGTCGCCGTTGCCCTTGACCACGTCGGAGTGCTTGACGAAGACCATCGGCCCGTCGAGGCGGTCGTCGCACACCCGCATGTCGGGGTCGGCGAGGCGGGCGTACTGCAACAGACGCGGATCGAACGAGAGCTGCTGGAGGTCGTCGGAGAACCGGCCGAGGTAGTTGATGCGGGTCACGACCTCCTCGTCGGCGGCGTTGACTGACCACCACGAGAACGGATCACCAGGCGTCGAACTGGCCATGGCACGGGCGACCTCGGCGCCGTAGTGGGCCACCTGCTCGGCATCGAAGATGCGCTTCAGGTGGAGGAAGCCGGCGGCGTGGAGGAAGTGCCGCATCTCCTCGGGATCGTCGTCGGCGGTGAAGGTGCGTGAAAGGTCGAGCGGTGCACCCGACCGATCGACGAGCGTGTCCCACACGGCCGGCGAGTAGATCGACCGACCGGAGCACAGCGACTGGAACGCAGGCTCCCAGCGCTGCCACCCGGTGAGGTCGCCCCGGACCACCGTGGCGCGGCCGGTGCGGAACGCGCCGTTGGCGGTGAGCAGCTCGTCGACCCACTCCGAGAAGGTGGGGCCCGACAGCTCGACGAGCGTGACCGCACCGTCGTCGCCCGGGCTGACGGCCAACCCCTCGGAGGTGGCGTACCAGGTGTAGGTGTGATCGCCGGCGCGGAAGGCGATGGACGGCACGCCGTCCAGATCGCGGGCGACCACGTGACCGCGTCGGAGCACGTGGCCGGGCAGCGTGTGTTCGTGGAACTCCACGAAATCGTGCTGTGCGAACGACGCGTTGATGGCGTCGACCCACGGCAGCCCGGTGCCGATGACGTCGGTCCCCATGCCACCCTTCCCCGTTCGTGTCACTGTGCGACACGGCTGTTTCTCCAACGATATGGTGGTGCGGTGTCGACGGTCAAGACCATCCAGTCGGTCCGACGGGCCACCGAGGTCGTCGCGGCCATCGCCGCGCACCAGCCGGTCGGCGTGAGCGAACTGAGCCGGCTCACGACCATCGACAAGAGCGCCGTGCACCGCCTCGTCGTCACCCTGCACGGCACCGGCTGGCTCGAACCCACCGGCGACGGCCGGTGGCGGATCGCGCCGTCGCTGCCCGAGCTGCTGCGCCCGGCCGGACACGACTCGCTGGTCGGCAGGGCCCGCCCGGTGCTCGACGACGTCCGGGACCGGACCGGCGAGACCACGATGCTCGTCGTCATCGACCACGGCCGCCTGGTCGTGCTGGCCCTTTCCGACTCCCACCACAACCTCCGCATCACCGCGCCGGCGGGATCGGAGCTGCCGTTGCGCAACAGCTCGGCCCTCCGGGCCATCGCCGCGAACCTCCCACCCACCGAAGTCGACGAGCTGCGCCGACTCGACCCCTCGCTCGACGATCGCCTCTTGGCCGAGGTGCGGCGGCGGGGATGGGCCCTCAACGATCGGGAAATCGTGCCCGAGGCCGTGGTGGTCGGTGCGGCAGTGACCGACGGAGGGGGGCGGCCGCTGGCCGCCATCATCGTGGCCCTCCCCTCCACCCGGGCCGACGACGCCACGATCGAGCGCACCGGAGCCACGCTGCGCGAGGCGGTCCGTGGCCTGTCGCCGGCCGCGCTGCCGAACCCCTGACGCCTCCTCGACAACGGCTCGTCTGCCTGGCGTAGTGCGGTCGAGGCTCGTGTCGGGCTGAGGCGAAAGATCAACGAATTCCTCTGCCATCCGTTGTGTATCGAACGTGTGTATGATATCCTCAGCGGCATGACGAACGGGATCAAAGCGCTGAAGGAGGAGTTGGAGCGCCTCGACGTCGGGTCGGGTCACGCCACCGTCGACGGCGACCTCGTGCGCGAGCTGGCCGAGCTGCGCGACCGCGTCGACGCCAAGCTGGCCGAGGCGTTCGGCGGGTTCGTCGCCCACGGCGGCCACCAGGTGGAGGGATGGCGCTCGCCGGCCGGGTGGGCCGCCGCCAACCTCCCGGTCACGCGCGAGCGGGCCGGCGCCATGGCGAAGCAGGCCGACCGGCTGCGGGCCTGGCCGATCCTCGCCGGCCTGTGGTTCGACGGTCACCTCAACGGCGGCCAGGTCGACACCGTCGTGGCCCGCGTGGGCAGGGCCCACACACACCTCTACGGCGAGCACGACCATGCGGTCAGCCCGCTGCTGGTGGGGCTGTCGGTGCTCGACACGAAGATGGTCGTCGCCGACTGGGACCGCAAGGCCGACGCCGTCACCAGCGTCGACCCGACCACGGTCACGTCCGACGAGGTGGACGCCCGACTCGACCTCTCCCGGGTGGGCGACCGGGGCCGCGTCGACGGCGACCTCGACCCCGACACCACGGCCACCGTCGAGAAGGCGCTCGAGGTGTTCTCCCGTCCCCTCGACGACGGCTCCGGGCTCACCGCCGCCCAGCGGCGGGCCGAGGCGCTCGGCCGCGTGGCCCGCTTCGCCCTCGACCACCGCGCCCGGGGGCGCCGGCGCCCGGCCCGCCAGCACCCCCACGTCGACGTGGTCATCGAGCTGCGCGACCTCTACGCCGACCTGTGTGCCGGCCTCGGCATCCGCACCGCCGACGACCTCGAGCGGTTCCTCGAGTGGCGACCCACCTCCACCATCGAGGAGGCGCTCATCCGCGCCGCCTTCGACCACGCATCCGGGCGGGCCCGCACCCGCGACGGGCACGCCCTCACGCCGACCGCCGTCGCCACTGTGTTCGGCACCGGCACCCTGCTGTCACGCCTCCTCCTGGCCGACGGCCGGGTCCTCGACCAGGGGCGCGACGTGCGCTTCGTGCAGGACAACCTCCGCGACGCCATGCTCGCCCGCGACCTCGGCTGTCGCTTCCCGGGTTGCGACGCCCCGGTGGCCTGGATCGACGGGCACCACCTGCGGTCCTGGCGCCAGGGCGGGGCCACGTCGCTCGACAACGCCGCCGCCCTGTGCAGCAGCCACCACGGGGTGGTGCACTCCGCCGGTTGGGCGCTCGCCGCCGCCGACGACGGCACCCTCAGCTTCCATCGCCCCGACGGCACGACCCTCACCAGCCCGCCGCCGCGGCCGGCGCGGCCGGCCGGGCTCCCCCTCCCCCGGCCCGGCGGAACCGCCTGCCGTCCCGTCCCGCCACCCGAGCCCCACACCGGCGCCGACCGCGACCACCCGCCACCGACGAGGAGCGACGAGACGTGCGGGACGAGTGACGACGGGCAGGCGCCTTGGGTCGTGACGCTCGACGACCCCGACGAGGGGCTCCCCGTCGAGGGCCACCTCGGTCACCACCGGTTCCACATCGACTGGGACACCCGCACACCGGCCGAACGCCGCGCCGATCGGGCGGGCATGCACCGCCGGCTCGCCGACCTCACCCGCCGTGAGCCGCCGACACCCCCCTCCGCGCCACTGACCGAGGCCGCCTGACGACCGGACGGTGCCGACCTCAGGGGTGCTGGCTGCTGACGGAGACGACCTCGCCGGTCATGTAGGTCGAGTAGTCGCTCGCCAGGAACACCATCACGTTGGCGATCTCCCACGGCTCGGCGGCGCGCCCGAAGGCCTCGCGGCTCTCGAGCTCGGCCAACAGTTCGTCGGTGGTGACCTTGGCCAGGAAGGGATGCATCGCCAGCGACGGGGCCACGGCGTTGATGCGCACGCCGTGCTCGGCGGCCTCGATGGCGGCGCACCGGGTGAGGGCCATGACCCCGGCCTTCGCCGCGGCGTAGTGGGCCTGACCGTGCTGGGCCCGCCACCCGAGCACGGAGGCGTTGTTCACGATCACGCCGCCCGTCCCCTGGGCGTAGAAGTGCTGCAGCTCCGCCCTCACGCAGCGGAAGGTGCCGTTGAGCGTCACGTCGAGCACGAGGTTCCACTGGTCGTCGGTCATGTCGACGATCGGCACCTCGCCACCCAGGCCGGCGTTGTTGATGACCACGTCGAGCCCTCCCAACTCGGCGGCCGCACCCGAGATCAGGGCCCGGACGTCGTCCTCGACGGTGACGTCGCACGGGATCCCGGCGACGCCGAGGTCGGCCGCCGACTCACCGCAACGGCGCTCGTGCTTGTCGGAGATCACCACGGTGGCGCCCTCCTCCACGCAGCGCTTGGCGGCGGCGAAACCGATGCCGGTACCCGCCGCCGCGGTGACGAGCACCTTCTTGCCGGCGAGAAGGCCGTGGGGCGCGGGGTAGTCGGGCGCAGCGGGGCTCACGAGGGGTTGGGCTCCTTGGGCAGGCCCAGCACTCGCTCGCCCAGCACGTTGCGCTGGATCTCGTTGCTGCCGCCGTAGATGGTCTCGGATCGGGTGAACAGGAACAGCTTCTGGTCGAGGGTGAGCTCGTAGGGGAAGCCCTCGGCGATCATCGCCTCGGCGCCGTGGATGTCCATGGCCAGCTCGCCGAGGTCGGAGTGCCAGGTGCCCCAGAACAGCTTGGAGATCGACGCCTCGGGGCCCGGCACCCCCGAGCCCATCGAGCGCAGCCCGTTCCAGCGCATGAGCTGGAGGCCGATGTGGGCCTGCACGAGCCGCTGGCGCAGCACCGGGTCGGCAGCACGCCCATTGGCCTGGGCCAGGGCGATGAGGTGCTCGAGTTCGCGCTCGAAGCCGACCTGCTGGGCGAGGGTGGAGATGCCCCGTTCGAAGGCGAGGAGGTCCATGGCGACCCCCCAGCCCTTGCCCGGCTCACCGATGATCATGTCGGCGGCGGTGACGGCGTCGCTGAAGAAGACCTCGTTGAACTCGCCGCCGCCGGTGATCTGCTCGATGGGCCGAACCTCCACGCCGGGCTGGTCCATGGGCACGAGCAGGAACGACAGACCCTTGTGCCGGGCGGTACCGGGCTCGGTGCGGGCCACCACGAAGCACCAGTGCGAGACGTGAGCCAGCGACGTCCACACCTTCTGGCCGTTGATCACCCACTGGTCGCCGTCGAGCTCGGCCTTGGTCTGCACATTGGCCAGGTCGGAACCGGCGTTGGGCTCGCTGTAGCCCTGGCACCAGCGCTCTTCGCCCCGCAGGATGCCGGGCAGGAACCGCTCGCACTGCTCGGGCGTGCCGTGCTCGATGAGGGTGGGGCCCATGAGGTTCTCGCCCATGTGGTTCACCCGGCCCGGGGCCTGCGCCCGGGCGTACTCCTCGGCCCAGATGATCTGCTGGCCGACGGTGGCGTTGCGCCCGCCGTGCTCCACCGGCCACCCGAGGCCGATCCACCCGGCCTCGCCGAGCACACGCTCCCAGCGCTCGCGGATCTCGAAGCCGATCTCCTCGTCGCCGGGGCCACCCCGGCCCTTCAGCGAGGCGTACTCGCCGACGATGTGGTCGGCCAGCCAGGCCTTGGCCTCGGCGCGGAAGGTCTCGTCGTCCACGGTGGCGACGTCGACCGGCAGTCCCATCAGGCGTTCGGCTTCTCGCCGGCTGCGGCGGCGAGGCGGCTGGCCTCGGCCATCTGGATGGCCTTCAGCGGCTCGGTGCCCACGGTGCCGGGGAGGGACGCGGCGATCTCCTCGGGCGTCCAACGGCCGTCCTTGTACATGGCCCGCACCTCCTGCGGCTGGTCCCAGACGGCGATCTTGCCGCCGACCACCGAGTACACCTGACCGGTGACCTCGGATGCGGCATCGGAGAGCAGGTACACCACCATCGGGGCCACGTCCTCGGCGTCGCCCATCTCGGCGAGCGTCTGGGGCACGTTGGCCGA
Organism: Acidimicrobiales bacterium; assembly: GCA_025455885.1. Lineage (NCBI taxonomy): Bacteria > Bacillati > Actinomycetota > Acidimicrobiia > Acidimicrobiales > Acidimicrobiales bacterium. Next base: position 251,474 of record JALOLR010000003.1, on the reverse strand, counting down.
CATGCGGGTGCGGGCCACCGGCGCGATGGCGTTGGCCCGCACGCCATAGCGGTGCAGGCCGGCGGCGGCCGAGTAGGTGAGCGACACGATGCCGCCCTTGGCGGCGGCGTAGTTGGCCTGGGCGGTGGAGCCCAGCGACCAGACGCCGGAGGTGAACGAGACGAGGGAGCCCCCGCCGTTCTTGCGCATCCACGCCGACGCGGCGCGGAACACGGTGAAGGTGCCCTTGAGGTGCACCCGCACGACGTCGTCCCACTCCTCCTCGCTCATGTTGAACAGCATCCGCTCGCGGAGGATGCCGGCCACGCACACCACGCCGTCGATGCGCCCGTAGGTGTCGAGAGCGGCGGTCACGATGCCCTCGCCGCCCTCCATGGTGGACACGTCGCCGGCGAGGGCCATGCCGGTACCGCCGGCGGCGGTGATCTCGGCGACCACGCCGTCGGCCACCTCGCTCGACGGCTCGGAACCGTCGGCGGCCACGCCGTAGTCGGCCACGATCACGTTGGCGCCCTCGGCGGCCGCGGCCAGGCAGACCGCCCGGCCGATCCCCCGACCACCGCCGGTCACGGCGATGGTCTTGCCCTCGAGGTAGCTGGTCATGGTGGGTCTCCTGGTGTCGGCCGGGAGCGTCGCGGCGCGAGCCGGACCGGCTGGCGCGGCATCTGACGCTCCATCAGATCAGCCGACGACAGTACCGCGCCCCGCCCGAGCCCTCCCACTCGCCGGCCGACGGAGCCGTCCGACTCATCGATCGTCGCGGCGGTGGGGCCCGCTAGAGCTTGAGGACCCTCTCGGCGTTCTGGTGGAGGAACTTGGGCCAGACCTCGTCCTTGAACGGGACGTTCTTCATCTCGGTCATGATCCGCTCGAGCGACAGGCCCATCGGGAAGTACCCGGCGTAGATGACCTTGTCGGCGCCGCGGGTGTTGGCGTAGTCGATGATGCGCGGGTCGTAGTGCTTCGGGGCGAACGCCGACGTGGAGTAGTAGAGGTTGGGCCACTTGAGCATGAGCTTGACCATGAGCTCGGTCCAGGGCTGGCAGCCGTGGCGGCTCACGTAGGTGAGCTCGGGGAAGTCGTACATGACCTCGTCGATGAGCTCGACGTGCTGCACCGCGAACTTGATGCGGGGCCCGGGGATGCCGGTGCACACGAACACGGGGATGTCGAGCTCGCAGGCCTTGGCGTAGATCGGGTACATCTTCTTGTCGTTGATGGCGACCTGCGGGAACGTGCCGGCGGGGAACATGCCGATCGAGCGCACCCCCCAGGTCTCGTAGGCCTTCACGATGGCCTCGATGCCCTTCATGCCGTCGTTGGGGTCGGCCCCGCACGACGGGATGAACCGGTCGGGGTAGCGCTTCAGCGCCTCCTCGCCCGACGACTCGACGCCCTCGCCACCGTTGCCCCCACCGACGCCGACCATCCCCCTGGCCACGCCCCAGGCGTCCATCTGCTCGAGGGTGTAGCCGACCGGGTCATCGGTCTCCTTCAGCGCCTTCTCCTTGTCGGGCGGCGCCTTGAACATGTACTCGACGGGGAACTCGAAGTCCTCCTTGGACTCCGAGTCCTTCGTCTGCTGGGTGATGAAGGCGTACTGCGCCTTCATGTCCTTGGCCGGGAACCCGATCATCGTGTCGATGACGGGCAGGCCCTCGGGCATCGCCATGGTGCACTTCCCCCTGGAGCGTGGTTGACCTGGTCAACCTAGCCGCTCACGCCCGCGCGGGCGTTTGGGCGGTGCGGCGACCGGGGGCGACGGCTGCTACGCGCTGGGGATCCCCGCCTCGAGCTTGGCCCTGACCTTCTCGAGGCTGAAGCTGGCCGGCGCCTGGCGAGGCGGGAACTCGAGCAGCGTGAGCAGCATCTCCCCCACGAACGCCTGGGCCGGCATGAGGATCCAGGCCCGGTCGAGCATCCAGTCGTAGTAGGTGTTCGACGTGATGTCGGCCCGTTCGAACGGGTCGGTGCGGAGGTTGAAGATCTTCGGGACACGCAGCACGGTGTAGGGCTCGGCCCACACCGCGAGCGTGCCGGTGGCCCGTTGCTCCAGGAACACGAGCTTCCAGTTGTCGAAGCGCAACGCGGTGAGGTCACCGTCGTCGGAGACGTAGAAGAAGTGCTTCCGAGGGCTCTCGTCGACCTCTCCCGTGAGGTAGGGGACCTGGTCGTGACCGTCGAGGTGCACCCGGTAGGTGGTGCCGTTCAACTCGGCGCCGGCCTTGAGTCGGTCGGCGATGTCGGTCGCACCCACCGCGGAGAGCAGGGTGACGAACCAGTCGTTGTGGCTGAAGATGCCGTTCAGCACCCGTCCCGCCGGGATGCGGGCCGGCCACCGCACCACCGCCGGCACCCGGTACGCCCCCTCCCAGTTCGAGTTCTTCTCGTTGCGGAACGGGGTCATGCCCGAGTCGGGCCAGGTGTTGAGGTGCGGGCCGTTGTCGGTCGAGTAGAGGACGATCGTGTTCTCGGCGACGCCGAGGCGATCGAGGGCGTCGAGCAGGTCGCCCACGATGTCGTCGTGGTCGAGCATCGTGTCGTGGTACTCGGACTGCCAGCGTCCGGCCCGGCCCTTGCTCCCCGGCTTCACGTGGGTGCGGAAGTGCATGTGGGTCGAGTTGAACCAGACGAACCACGGCGTCTCGGCCGCCTGCTGGCGCTCCATGAAGTCGACGGCCGCGTCACGGAACTCGTCGTCGCAGGTCTCCATGCGCTTGCGGGTGAGGGGCCCGGTGTCCTCGATGCGCTGTGTCCCGTCGCCGTTGGCCCACGAGCGGATGACCCCCCGCGGCCCGTAACGCTCCCGGAAGTTCGGGAAGTCCTCCGCGTCCGGGTAGTCGTCGAGCTCCGGCTCCTCCTCGGCGTTGAGGTGGTAGAGGTTCCCGAAGAACTCGTCGAACCCGTGCATCGTCGGGAGGAACTCGTCACGGTCGCCCAGGTGGTTCTTGCCGAACTGCCCGGTGGCGTAGCCCTGGGCCTTGAGGGCGGTGGCGATCGTCGGGTCCTCGGGACGCAGGCCGATGTCGGCGCCGGGCATGCCCACCTTGGTGAGTCCCGTCCGGTACGGGTTCTGCCCGGTGATGAACGCGGCGCGACCGGCGGTGCAGCTCTGCTCGCCGTAGTAGTCGGTGAAGCGCACCCCCTCGGCTGCGATCCGGTCGATGTTGGGCGTGCGGTAGCCCATCAGCCCGTCGCTGTAGCACGAGAGGTTCGAGATCCCGATGTCGTCGCCCCAGATGACGAGGATGTTGGGCTGGTCGCTCACGTCGTGCCTCCTGGCGCAGGTCGTCCACCGGATCGGTGTTCTCGGGCCGTCATCCTCCCACGACGGTCAGAGCCCGAGCGGCGACACGCCACCTCGCCCCGGACGACGCCCAAGCCGCCGGGGGGGTCAGGCACCCAGCGCGGCGAATCCCTCGTAGACCATCCATGCCGGCCAGAGCAGACCCTGGAAGAACACGAGCACGAACGCCCAGAACGAGTCGGCCTGCTGCCAGAAGTACACCCAGGCCCCGAAGACGCCCAACCCGTAGATCGCCCCGCCGCCCGCTGCCGCACCACCGTTACCGGCCATGCGACCACCATCGGCGATCGGCGGTGGGGACACCAGGGTCGAACGACCTCGCGACGGCTCAGCTCTCGGGCGTGAACACCACGGGAAGCGACTCGACACCCCGCACGAAGTTGGCCCGCGAGTACACCGGCTCGGCGCCCTCGCGCACCCGCATGTCGGGGAACCGGCGAGCGATCTCCTCGAAGACGGTGCGCACCTCGAGCCGGGCGAGGTGGATGCCCAGGCAGAAGTGGTTGCCGATCCCGAAGGCGAGGTGGTCGTTGGGCGAGCGGTCGACGAGGAACTCGTCGGGACGGTCGAAGTGCTCGGGGTCCCGGTTGGCCGACTGGTACAACATGAGGACCTTCTCGCCCTCTCGGATCAGGGGGCCGAGCATGTCGGTGTCCCGGGTGGCGGTCCGAGTGAAGTTCATGACCGGCGACACCCACCGGATCATCTCGTCGACCGCGGTGTCGAACAGCGACGGGTCCTCGACGAGGCGACGCCACTGGTCGGGGTGGTCCGAGAGCACCTTCATGGCCCCGCTCATGGCGTTGCGGGTGGTCTCGTTGCCGGCCACGACCAACAGCACGAGGAAGCCGAGGAGCTCGTCGTGGTGGATGTCCTGGTCCTCGGCGAGCACGCCCTCGGCGGACGCCGTCACCAACTTCATGACCAGGTCGTCGGGCAGCGGCGCCGCTTCGGCGCCGGCCTCGACGGCCCGCTGGTGCTCGGCCAGGAGCGCCCGCCGGGTCTCGAGCATGCCGGTGAGGTAGGTCGTGTACTCGACGAACGCCTGGGCCCCGGCGGCCATGGCCGGATCCGCCGGGTCGTCGACGGCGGAGGCCAGCATCATCGCGTCGGACCACTTCCACAGGCGGTGGCGGTCCTCGACGGGCAGGCCCATGAGCTCGGCGATGATGACGATGGGCACCGGCACCGCGATGTCGGCGACGAAGTCGCACTCGCCCCGGTGGGCGACGGCGTCGAGGGTCTCGGTGACGATCTCGCGGAGGTGGGGCTCGAGAGCCCGGATGGCCCGCGGCGTGAAGCCGCGGTTGATGAGCCGGCGCTGCTGGAGGTGACGGGGCTCGTCGAGCCCGATCAGCGACAGGTCGTAGTCCTGCTTGGGGCGCACGCCCTGCCCGGAGCAGAAGATCTCGTTGTGCAGGGAGACCTGCATCACGTCGGCGAACCGGGAGATGACCCAGAGCTCGTTCTTCGGATCCCAGTGGACCGGGTCGTTCTCGCGGAGCCATGCGTACACCGGGTACGGGTCGCCCTGGTAGAGCTCCGGGTCGAGCACGTCGATGTGGGCCGGGTCGATGACGGTCATGGGTCCCCTCGCGTTCAGCCGTGGTCGTGTGACGGTCCTGTAGTCACAGACTCATGAACCTAGAGAAGCACTGGGGGGCGAGCCAGGGTCGAAGGACCCTGCCGGGTCCGGCACGGCCGAACGACCGGCACCGCCGGCACGGCCGAACGACCAGCACCGCCGGCACGCCAGGGGCTACTTGACGGCGACGGGGTTGACCGGGGAGCCCGTGGCGTTGGTGATGGGCTGGGGCGGGGCAGAGAGGAAGAAGCTGTACTGGCCGTCGTCGGCGCAGTCGGCGGCGAGCGCCTCGAGGTCGAAGTGCTGGCCCTGGGTGAGGCCCATGTCGACGAGGTGGATGAGGTGCACCGGCAGGGGCATGTCCTCGTACTCGCTCGGGAACACCTCGAAGGTCCCGTTGTCCACGGCCACCGCAGCGATCTCGTTGCGGTGGAACCACTCGGCGCTCTGCAGCGACGGGCCCGCGGCGGTCATCGTGTAGCTCATCTTGTCGCCGGCCTTGAGCATCTGCATGGCCCCGGTGCGCAGCAGCACGATGTCGCCGGAGGCGATCTCCACCTTGGCCATCTCCGCGGCGGCGTCGAGGTCGTCGCCGGTCACGGCGTAGCCGCCCTCGAGCTTGTCGACGCCCTTCAGGCGGGCGATGTCGAGCAGCACGCCGCGCCCGGTGAGCGTGCCGACCCGCTCGATGCCGAGCACGGTGGCCCCGTCGACGGTGATCGAGTCGGCGGGGACGCCGTTGTAGAGGTGGCCCTCGTAGCTCACGTGGCTGAGGCCGTCCCAGTGGGTGCCCGCCTGGAGGCACAGGACGATCATGTCGTCGCTCGACCGGAACACCGGGTCGAGCACGCCGGGGCTGTTGATCTCGAGCATCGTGTGCTGGGGGTTCTGGCGTCGGCCGATGAACCCGAGCTGGGGTCCGTCGAAGTCGAGCGGGATGGCGAGCGAGAACGACTTGCCGCTGCGCACCGAGGCCGCGGCGTTGCGACGGGCCTCGGCGTCGATGAAGTTGAGCGTGCCGAGGCGGTCGTCGTCGCCCCACCGGCCCCAGTTGCGGACCTTGGCGGAGAGCTCACGGAAGTGGTCGTTGAGCGGCATGTCGGTTCCCCCGGGGGTGAGCGTTGGTCGGTGACGGACTAGATCGAGATGCCGCTGTCGCAGACCACGACGGCGCCGGTCATGTTGGAGGCTTCGGGGCTGGCGACGAAGGCGAAGGTGGCAGCCAGCTGCTCGGGCTTGGCCGGGGGGATGTTGTCCCGGCTCATCTTCTTCATGCGCTTCCAGTCGACGCCCTCGGGCGGCAGGAACTGCCCGTACAACGGCGTCTCCACCCCGCCCGGGGCGACGGCGTTGATGCGCAGCGGCAGGTCGTACTCGGTGGCGAGGGCCTTGGTGAGCATGATGACGCCGCCCTTGGAGGCGCAGTACGCGGCGCTCCACGGCTGGCCCATGATGCCGGCGGTCGAGGCGGTGTTGACGATCGACCCCTCGCCTCGGCCGACCATGTCGGGAAGGACCGCCCGGCACATGTGGAAGGTGCCGGTGAGGTTGATGGCGACCATCCGGGCGAAGTGCTCCGGGTCGGCGAGATGGGTCTCCTGGAAGCCCCCGATGCCGGCGACGTTGCACAGCACGTCGATGCGACCGAACTCGGCGAGCACACCGGCCACCGAGGACTCGACCGCCGTCCACGAGCTCACGTCACAGGTGGCGCTGACGGCGGTCCCCCCGTCGTCGGCGATGAGCGCCGCGGTCTCGGCGACCGCATCGGCCACCACGTCGAGGCAGGCCACCGTGGCCCCCTCGGCGGCGAGGCGCCGGGCGGTGGCCCGTCCGATGCCGGACGCCGCGCCCGTGACGACGGCGAACTGGTCGGTGAAGCGGGTGTCCATCGTCGTCCTCTCGGATGCGGCGGAGTCGGTGGGGGGCGCCCGGCGGGTGGGTGGGGAGAACCGGCGGTCAGGAGGCGGTCAGGAGAAGGTGAGCACGCCGCGGGCCACGCCGCCGCTCTCCATGTCGTGCACGGCGTCGTGGAAGCCCTCGAGGGGGTAGGTGTTGGTGACGAGCTCGTCGAGCATGAACTCGCCCCGCCGGTACAGCTCGACGATCTGCGGCATGTGCACGTGAGGGCTGTAGGACCCGGCCCGCACGCCGATGACACCGCGCTCGTTCTGCGTGAACGGCTGGTACGGCAGCTCGAACCTGGCGTCACCGCCGGGCGTGCCGATGATGACGACGTTGCCCCCCCAGTCGAGCATGTTCAGGGCGTTGAGCGTGACCTCGGGTCGGGCCACCACGTCGTACACCCAGTCGACCCCACCGGCACCGAAGGGGCCCGACAGCACCCCGTCCTCGTAGGGGACCAGCGTGCGCACCTGGTCGACGATGTCGCCGGCCCGGCCGTCGAGGAAGTCGGTGGCGCCGAACTGGCGGGCCAGGTCCTCCTTCTGCGGATCGACGTCGATGGCGATGATGCGGCTGGCGCGGCGAACCCGCAGGGCCTGGATGGCGTTGAGGCCCACCCCGCCGCAGCCGTACACGACGGCGGTCTGGCCGACCTCGACGTTGGTGCGGTACATGACGGCGCCGGCGCCGGTCATGACCCCGCAGCCGACGAGGCAGGCCGACTCGAAGGGCACGTCCTTGGGGATCTTGACGGCCTGGATGGCCCGGATCACGGTCCGCTCGGTGAACACCGAGGCGGCGGCGAAGTTCCAGCACGCCTCACCGTTGAGGGTGAAGGGCTGGGCCATGTTGCCGAGCGTCTGACGACAGCGGGTGGGCTTGCCGGCGCCGCACGCCTTGCACATCCCGCAGGCGGCGAGCGTGGAGATGATGACGTGGTCGCCGACCTCGACGTTGGTGACCCCGGTGCCCACCTGCTCGACGATGCCGGCGCCCTCGTGGCCGAGCACCGCCGGCGCCGGCCAACCGAAGGCCCCCGAGGCGGCGGTGATGTCGGAGTGGCACACCCCTGCGGCCATGATCTTGACGATCACCTCGCCCGGGCCCGCGTCGCGCACCTCGAGGCCGTCGAGGACCTCTGCGCCCTTGTCACCGGTGTAGACGATGCCCTTCATGGATCCCCCCGGGGGTGGGCCCGGCGCTCGTGCGCCCGGCGTTGGTTCGTGGTGGAGTGCGTCGTGGTCGTCAGGCCGGCCAGATGACCGACTGGAGCTCGGTGTAGGCCTCGAGGCCGTAGTCGCCCCCGTCGCGGCCGACGCCCGACAGCTTGAAGCCGCCGAAGGGCACCTCGTGGTGGCGCTGCACGGTGTTGATGCCGACGGTGCCCGAGCGGATCTGCTTGGCCAGCTCGTAGGCCCGGGGGCCGTCCTCGCAGAACACGTAGGAGAGCAGGCCGAAGTCGCTGTCGTTGGCGATGCGGACGGCCTCGTCCTCGTCGTCGAAGGGGACGACCACCACGACGGGGCCGAAGATCTCCTCGCGCACGGGGCTCATGCCGTTGTTGCAGCCGGCGAGCAGCGTCGGCGCGACGTAGTACCCGGTGTCCATGCCCGGGTCGCGCCCGTCGACCACCAGCTCGGCGCCCTCGCTGATGCCGTTCTCGATGTGGGCGAGGATGCGGTCACGCTGCACGGCGGAGATGACCGGACCGACCACGGTGTCGGCGTCGAGGGGGTCGCCGACCTTGAGGGCCTTGGCCGCCTCCGCCAGGCGGCTCACCAGCTCGTCGTAGCGGCTGCGGTGCACGATCACCCGAGTGGGGGCGGTGCAGATCTGACCGGAGTGGAACGCCCACACCGAGGCGATGCCGGTGACGGCCTTGTCGAGGTCCGCGTCCTCGGTGACGATGCAGGCCCCCTTGCCGCCGAGCTCCTGGAGCTGGCGCTTCATGGTGCGGGCGCCCGCCTCCATGATCTTGATGCCGATGGGCGTGGAGCCGGTGAAGCTCACCATGTCGACGTTGTCGTCGTCGACGAGCACCGCGCCCACGTCGGGTGCCGAGCCGGTGACGATGTTGACCACGCCGGGCGGGAAGCCGACCTCGTCGAGGATCTTGGCGAGCTCGATGACGCAGAGCGGGTCTTGCGGCGCCGGCTTCATGACGACCGTGCACCCGACGGCGAGGGCCGGCGCGATCTTGCCGACCATGTTTGTGGTGGGGAAGTTGTAAGGCGAGATGCAGGCCACGACGCCGACAGGCACCCGGTTGACGACACCGCCCATGAGCGCTCCGGGGGCGAGGGGCGTGGAGGCGATGGGCTGGGGCGGCACGCCCTTGGTCAGATCGGTCATGGCGCCACGGGCGTAGCGCTCGAAGCGGCTGATGGCCACGGGGATCTGCATGAGCGACCCCACCGAGGACGTGGCGCCGGCCTCGGCGATGACCAGCGGGATCAGCTCCGGGGTGCGCTCGGCCAGACGGGCGCCCGCGGCCCGCAGCAGCGCAGCGCGCTCCTCGGGGGCGGTGCGGCTCCACGCCGGGAACGCCTCGGCGGCGGCGGCGGCGGCCGCTCGGACGTCGTCCGCGGACGCCTCGGGCGCCTCGGCCACGACGCCTTCAGTGGCCGGGTTGACGATCTCGTAGGTGCCGTTGCCGCCGGGGGACCACTCCCCTCCGATGAGCTGTCGGTACGCGTCGGTCGTCGTCGTTGCCATGGATCTGACGATACGTCAGAGCTGCGGCGCCCGTCACAACGACGCGGACCGGGGCGCGTCGACGGCCCCGGTCCGCCACCGGGGCCGTCGATCCCTGGTTCCCGCCAGGTCGGGTCCCGGTCCGGGGGCGCTCCGGGAACGTCCTCCAGCCTCGTGGCGAAGGGCGCCGGCATCTGTGCCCGCCGACACGCGCCGGACGTGCCGGTCGGCATCGACGCCACGCCGGCAGGGCCGGGCCGCTAGGTTGCGCGGCTCATGAGCGACGCGGGCTCGCTGTTCGAGGTGGTCGGCGACGAGGAGCGCACGGCCCTGTTGAAGATCATGCGGCGGCGGCGGTTCGCCCGCGGCGAGGTGATCTTCCACCAGGGCGACCCCGGCGACGCCGTCCACGTCATCGAGAAGGGCTTCGTGAGCTTCCAGGTCGCCTCCCCGCTCGGCGACCAGGTGATCCTCAACGTGCAGCAGCCCGGTGACGTGTTCGGGCTGGGCGGCATGCTCATGCCCGATCACCACCGCATCGGATCGGCCATCGCCCTCACCCCCGTGGAGAGCCGCTCCCTGGCCTGGAGCCAGTTCGAGGAGCTCCGCCGCAGCGACCCCCGCGTGGAGCGCTTCATGTCGCACGTGCTGGCCATGCAGATGCGTCGCCTGATGGGCTACGTCCTCGAGTCGCTCTACGTCCCCGTCGAGGTGCGGGTGCTGCGCCGCGTCGACGAGCTGTGCGACATCCTCGGCCGCGTCCAGGGGCACGTCATCGAGATCCGGGTCCGCCAGGACGACATCGCGGCGATGGCCGGCACCACGCGGCCCACCGCCAACCGCGCCCTGCGCGCCGCCGAGGCGAGGGGCCTCATCCGGCTGTCGAGGGGCTGCGTCGAGGTCCTCGACCGTCCGGCGCTCGCCGCCCGGGCCCGCTGAGGCGGGGCGCGCCGAAGCCGGGCGCGCCGGGTCGCCTCAGCCGGCGAGCGGAGCGATGACGTCCTGGCCGAAGCGGGCGACCGCCGCCAGTCGGGCCTCGAGGGTGACGGCCTCGCCCTTGGCCTCGGCGTCGTAGCCGGCCAACATCGCCGGGGCGGCCAGGAATCCCGTGACCCCCCGCTCGGCGAAGCGGCGGAAGTCGTCGGGGTCGAGCGAGTAGATGCCGAGGATGCACTCGTAGCCGTCGCCGAGGTGCCGGCCGTTGGCGCGCAGATGGGCGTCGAGTCGGTCGAGGACGGCGTCGGCCTCGTCGAGGGGGTAGGCGTTGCCCACCCATCCGTCGTTGCGGGCCGAGCGGCGCAGCGCCGGCTCCGAGTGCCCGCCGATCCAGATCGGCATCGACCCCCCCGGAGGGGCGGGGGACATGGTGACCGGCGGGAACGAGTAGAACTCGCCGTCGTGGCTGACCTTCTCGCCGGTCCACAGCTTGCGGCACACCTCGAAGCCCTCGTCGGTGCGCCGTCCCCGGGTGGTGTAGTCCTCCCCGAGGATCTCGAACTCCTCGGCCATCCAGCCCACCCCCGCGCCGAGGGCGACGCGGCCCCCGGACATCACCGCCGCCGATCCGGCCAGCTTGGCCACCTCCACGGGGTTGCGCAGCGGGAAGACGTAGATGCCGTGGCTGAACCGCACCCGTTCGGTGACCGCGGCCATGGCGGCGATGGCCACCCACGAGTCGATCCACGGGGTGTCGGCGGTCCAGAACGCCTGGCCGTCGTCCTGGTAGGGGTACGCCGACGCGATGGTCTCGGGATAGAGCAGGTGGTCCGAGACGAGCAGGCCGCCGAAGCCGGCGTCCTCGCAGGCCACGGCGAGCGCCGGCAGCTCGGTCGGGTCGATGAAGGCCGTGCTGTGCCAGAACTCCATGAGCTGTCCCCCTGTGGTGCCTCGGCGGGTCGGCCGCGCGAGGTGGCGTGATGACCGCCGCAGTGTAATCTGACGATTCGTCAGAAACGTGCGCCGACGCACGCCGGCGTCAACGAAGGGGTTCGCCATGCTCGACGAGATCATCAGGGGCGGCACGGTCGTCGACGGCACCGGGGCCCCGGCCCGGGTCGCCGACGTCGGCATCCGCGACGGGCGCATCGTCGCCATCGGCGACATCGCCGAGGACGCCACCACCGTCACCGACGCCACCGGCCGCATCGTGATGCCGGGCGTGGTCGACCCCCACACCCACTACGACGCCCAGCTCATGTGGGACCCGGGCGCGTCGCCCTCGGCCAACCACGGCGTCACGACGGTGATCGCCGGCAACTGCGGCTTCACCCTCGCCCCTCTGCGCCCCGATCCCGCCGAGACCGAGTACCTCCAGGAGATGATGTCGAGGGTCGAGGGCATGCCGCTCCCGGCCCTGCGCCAGATCGACTGGGACTGGGAGACCTTCGCCGACTACCTTTCGAAGTTCGAGGGCAAGATCGCCGTCAACGCCGGGTTCCTCGTCGGGCACTGCGCGCTGCGCCGCTACGTGATGGGCGCCGACGCCGTCGGCAACGAGGCCAGCCCCGAACAGATCGAGGCGATGGTCGCCGAGCTGCGCACGGCCATCGAGGCCGGCGGGCTGGGGTTCTCGACCACGCTGTCGGGCTCGCACAGCGACGGCGACGGCCAGCCGGTGCCGAGCCGCTGGTCGACCACCGAGGAGCTCATGGCGCTGTGCACCGAGACCGGCCGGCACGAGGGCACCACCCTCGAGGGCATCGTCCCGGGGTGCCTCGACCGCTTCGAGGACCACGAGATCGAGCTGCTGGCCGAGATGAGCGCCGCCGCCAAGCGACCACTCAACTGGAACGTGCTCACCATCGACAGCCGGGAGGCCGATCGGGTACCCCGCCAGCTGTCCGCCGGCGACCGCGCCGCCGAGTTGGGCGGACGGGTCGTGGCGCTCACCATGCCGGTACTCGTGCCGATGAACATGAACTTCCTCACGTTCTGCGGCATCTGGCTGCTGCCCGGCTGGCAGGACATCCTCCAGGTCGACGTCGAGGAGCGGATCACCCGCCTCCGCGATCCCGAGGTCCGGGCCCGGATGCTCGAGGCCTCGCACTCCCAGGAAGCAGGCGTGTACCGACGACTGGCCGACTGGGACGAGTACGTCATCGGGGACACGTTCTCGCCGGAGAACGAAGGCGTCTCCAACCGCACGGTCGCCGACATCAGCGCCGAGCGGGGCACCGAGCCCTTCGACACCCTGCTCGACATCGTGACCGCCGACGAGCTGCGCACCATCCTGTGGCCGGCACCCAAGGACAAGGACGACGCCACCTGGAAGATGCGGGCCGAGGCGTGGGACGACCCCCGGGCGATGATCGGCGGGTCCGACGCCGGCGCCCACCTCGACCGCATGTGCGGCGCCACCTACCCCACCCGCTTCCTCGGCGACATGATCCGGGGTCGCAAGCTGGTGCCGCTCGAGCGGGCCGTGCAGCTCATCACCCAGGTGCCCGCCGAGCTGTTCGGCCTGCGCGACCGCGGCACCCTCGAGGTCGGCAAGGCCGCCGACATCGCGGTGATCGACCCCGAGACGGTGGGCAGCGAGAACGCCCACATGGTGGCCGACCTCCCGGGGGGGTGCGAGCGCCTCACCGCCGGCTCCTTCGGCGTGGAACGGGTGCTGGTCAACGGCACGACCGTCATCGTCGACGGTGAGGCCACCGGCGCCGTGCCCGGCACCCTGCTGAAGGCCGGGCGCGACACCTACACCGTCGAGGTCTGACCCACCCGACGCCGAAGGGGATCGACCACACCGCAGCAGCGGCGTCGACCCGCCGCGTCAGCCGGCGTCCTCGACCTCGCCGCTCAGCATCCAGGACACGCCGAAGCGGTCCACGCACGCCCCGAACAGCGGCGACCAGAAGACCGGCGCGAGCGGCATCTGCACCTCGCCGCCGTCGGCGAGGGCGTCGAACACGCGACGCACCTCGTCGAGGTCCGTGAAGCCGAGGTGCAGGGCCACGCCCTTCACCCCGCCGCCGTCGCCGGTCGGGTCGTCGGACCCCATGATCATCGTGGCCTCGTCCAGGGTGAGGGCGGCGTGCATCACGGCGTCCGGCGCCATCTCCATGCCGGGATCCTCACCGTCGGGGATCTCCGAGAACGCCATGATCTCGAGCTCGCCGCCGAGCACCTGCTGGTAGCGGGTCATGGCCTCGCGGGCGGTGCCGGAGAAGAACAGGTACGGGTGCAGCGACATGGGGCCTCCTGGGGTCGGGGTGTGTCGGTCGTCGTCGATCATGACGACGCGAGCGGCCCGAATCCATCGGTCGCCTGCGCCCCGCCCCGCATGCTCCCACGGAGGGCCGACGCGTCAGGCGCGGCGGATCTGGCGCCGCATGTCCCGCACCGCCTGGACGGTCCCCCGGACCGTCCCGGTCACCTTCGACCGGCCCTGCCGGGGGGCGTAGGGCACCACCACCTCCCCGACCGACCACTGCTCCTGGCCGGCCCGCACCAGCATCTCGAGGGGCCACCCCGAGCGGCGGTCCCGGAGTCCGAGCGACAGCAGCCTCTCCCGGTCGGCGACCCGCATCGGGCCCAGATCGGTGATCCCGAAGCCGAACCGGCGCCGCAGCCGCCGAGCCAGGTACCGGTTGGCCAGGCGGGCATGGACCGGCCACGCGCCCGGAGCCGCGTCGCGGGCCCCCAGGACCAGGTCGAACGAGCCGTCGAGGACGCCTCCGGCCACCGCCGTGAGATCGCCGGGATCGAGGGACGCGTCGCAGTCCATGAAGGCCACCCAGGGGGCCTCGGCGGCGCAGAGTCCGGCGTAGCACGCTGACCCGAAGCCCCGGCGGGGCTCCTCGACGACCCGGGCGCCCAGGCCTCGGGCGACGTCGGCCGAGCCGTCGGTCGAGCCGTTGTCGACCACGAGGGGCCGGAACCCGGGGGGCATCCGCTCGAGCACCCACGGGAGGGCGTCGCGCTCGTCGAGCACCGGCAGCACCACGTCGACCTCCGCCGGAGCGGTCACCGCGCCGGTCCGAGCCTCGCCAGCGCACGGGCGAAGCCGGTGCCGGGGGCGGCGTCGGCCACACGACGGGCGGAGACCGCGTCGTCGACGTCGGTCAGCTCGTCGATCAGCACCGTCCGACAGCCCAACTCCTCCAGTCGGGCGAGCTGGGCGGCACCGGTCGTCGACGCGCTCATCAGGACCCCCGCGAACGCGCCCGCCACCGGACGGGAGAAGCCGATCAGCCAGTACCCGCCGTCGGTCGCCGGACCGAGCACCGCTCGGGTCGAACCGCTCTCGTCGCCGGTCGAGCCGTCGCCCGGATCCAGCGCCCGCCGCGCCCGGACGAGCAGCGTGGGGGTGACCTGGGGGGTGTCCATCCCGATGACCACGACCGGGCCTCCGGGGAGACGCCGGAACCCCTCGTCCACGGCCGCTTGGAGGCGGTCACCGAAGGCGCCGTCGACCTGGGGGACGCAGCCGGTCCCGCTGCGCAGCCATGACCCGGGGCGCCCGTCGAGCACGACGAGCGGCACCGAGTCGGGCGTCGCGGACACCGCGTCCATGGTGTCGTGCAGGCAGGCCTCGGCGAGCTCGGCGGCCTGGTCAGGGGTGAACGGGGGGCACAGGCGGGTCTTGACGAAGCCCGGTCGAGGCTCCTTGGCGAGCACGCAGACGATCACCCCGGTCAGTCCCTCAGCGGCGCATGGGCGAACTCGGCCATCCCCTCGGCGAAGCCGATCCCGGCCCGGAAGCCGAGCACCTCGGCGGCCCGCACCGGGGAAGCCACGATGTGGCGGACGTCGCCGGGTCGATGGCCGCCCACCACCCGGGGCGGGGGCGGGAGCGGACCGTCGTCGCGGGCGGCGATCGCCGACACGAGGGCCTCCGCCATGTCGAGCACGGTGTGCGGCTCGCCCGAGGCCACGTTGAAGGCGCCGGCCACGTCGGGAGGGGCCTCGACGGCGACGACGTTGGCCCGCGCCACGTCGCGCACGTGCACGAAGTCGCGCCGCTGACCGCCGTCTTCGAAGACCAGCGGGGCCTCACCGCGTTCGGCCGCCGACCGGAAGATGCTCGCCACCCCCGCGTAGGGGGTGTTCCTCGGCATCCGTGGGCCGTAGACGTTGTGGTAGCGCAGCGCCACGAGCGTGCCGTCGTGGTCGGCGGCGTAGCTCTGGCAGAGGTGCTCCTGGTGGAGCTTGGTGGCGGCGTACACGTTGCGCGGCTCGAGGGGGGCGTCCTCGGGCACGTCGACCGACTCGAGGGGCCCGGCGCACGCCGGGCACGGTGGTTCGTAGACGCCGGCCGCCAGGTCCTCGGCCCGACGACGGCCGGGCCGCACCACACCGTGGGCCGGGCACCGGTAGCGACCCTCGCCGTAGACGACCATCGAGCTGGCCAGCACGATGCGCCCCGCGAACCGGTCGCGGTGCAGCGCCCGCAGGAGGTTGGCGGTCCCCAGATCGTTGTCGGCCACGTAGTCGGCGACGTCGTCGAAGTCGACCCCGAGGCCGACCATCGACGCCTGGTGGCACACGACGTCGATGCCCCGCACGAGACCGTCGAGCGCGTCGCCCTCACGGAGGTCGACCCAGTGGTAGCGCACCCCGGGCGCGAGGTGGTCGGGGTGGCGGTGGTGGGCGAGGGGATGGAGGTTGTCGATCACCGTCACCTCGTGACCCCGTTCGACGAGGAGATCGACGACCGTCGACCCGATGAAGCCCGCCCCACCGGTCACCAGGACGCGGCTCATCCGACTCGCTCCGCTACCCGGGCCCGGCCTGCGCCCGGCTTCACCAGTTGGCCCCGATGACACCGGTGAACACGACGGCGGAGCCGACCTGGACGAGCAACCACCCGGTGGCCTGGCGTCGGCTCCGCCAGAGGCACGCCGCCGCCGGGAGGACGAGCAGGGTGAACGGGAGCCAGATCCGCTCGACCTCGCCCTCGGAGAGCCCGCTCACGCCGGCCAGCACGGCCGCCGCCAGGCCTCCACCGACGATCACCCACATGCGCCGGTCGCGCAGCAGCGCCAACCCGGCCGCGGTGGCAGGACCGAGGGCCAGCGCCCAGGCCCCGAAGTTGGCGAACAGGAAGTACCCGTAGGGGCGCTCCACGTCGAGCGTGTGGTACTCGCGCAACGTGGCGTCGAGCCCGTCGAGCAGCCAGAACCCCCACCCGGCGACGGCCAGCACCACTCCTGCCGCTGCGGTGCCGGCCACCAGCAACGGTCGCCACCGACGCTGGTGCCACGCCACCGCCAGGACGGGGACCGCGGCGAGGGCCATGCCGTAGGACTGCAGCACCGCCGCCGCCGACAGCACCCCCGCCCCGACGGCGAGGAGGTCCGCCCGGTGGGTGCGAGCACTCCGGCCGGCCAGCGCCAGGAGGGCCACCGCCCACGCCACCGTCGCCATGGTCACCCCGTCGGTGGACGTCACGATCCAGGTCGCCGCCGGGGTGAGGGCCACGAAGGGAGCGCTGCGGCGGGCCCAGTCCTCCCCGGCGATCGTCCGGACGGCGACGAGCACGGCCGGCACGGCGGACAAGGAGACGACGATGACGACGACCGCCGCCCACCGCTCGCCGCCGAGGCCGATCGCCTCGAGGGCGCCGAAGAGCAACGCGAACCCCGGGGGGTGCCCGCGCAGGGCGATCGGCTCGCCGGCGAGGGTGGGCACGTAGTCGGCCAGGAACGCGCCCGGACCGGAGGCGACCCGCTGCACCGCCGCCGCGTAGTCGGCGTCGAAGTACAACCCGCGGGTCAGCCCCGACGGTCCGTCGACCAGCGCCAACCCGACCCACCACGCGACGGCGCCGGCCGTGGCCGACGCCACGACGGCGGCCCAGCGCGCCGCACCGGCGGCGCGCGGGAGCACCACCGCCAATCCGATCCCGAGCGCGACGATCGGGACCAGCGCCACGGGGACCTGCTGCCGGTAGCCCCCGAGGACCGGGGGGGTGAACAGCACCAGCTTCGTGCCCGTCGCCTCCAGGTGCAGGCCCCACGCCCGGGCGACGACGACGAACAGGACCCACACCGCGAGTGCGGCGACCGTGGGCACGACCAACCCGATCCCGGGCGCCCCGACGACCGGCGCGACGTCGCGGGCTGCGGGCCGATCGCGGGGTCCGGTCCCGGCCGGGGCGGGCGAGGCGAGCACGCCTCATTCCACCATGCACGCCTGCGAGCCGTGGCCGAACAGATCACAACAATCCCGAAATCCGGTTCCTGTCCCCTTCCGCGAAGCCGGGGCCCTCACTACGTTCGGCGGCCATCGCCCGACCCGCTTCGACGGGCCCCACCGACGACGAAGGAACGACCGCCATGGACGACGTTGCCCTCCGCGACCGCCTCGACCGGGCGCTGCCCGTGCTGGTGACCGAAGCCGACAGGGTCGACGCCGATGCGGTGTTCCCCCGGGCGTCGATCGACGCACTGACCGAGGAGGGCCTGCTCGGGCTCCTGCTGCCCGAGGACGTCGGCGGGCTCGGGGCGACGCCTGCGCAGTTCGTGACGACGATGTCGTCGGTCGCCCACGCCTGCGGATCGACGTCGATGGTGCTGCTCATGCACCTCGTGTCGAGCGCGGTCATCGACGCCACCGCGGACGGCGGGCGTGAGGACCTGCGGCGAGAGCTCGCCGAGGGTTCGGCACTGGCGACCCTGGCCTTCTCCGAGGCCGGATCGCGCAGCCACTTCTGGGCTCCGGTGTCGCAGCTCCAGCCCACCGACGGCGGATGGCTGCTCGAGGCCAGGAAGAGCTGGGTGACCTCGGCCCGGGAAGCCGACGTGTGGGTGTCGTCGGTCCGGCCCGCCGACGTCGGTGGGCCGATGGAGTCCGAGCTGTACCTCGTGCGCCGCACCCAACCGGGCGTCTCGGTGGACGGGCGCTTCGACGGGCTCGGCCTGCGGGGCAACGACTCCGCCCCGGCGAACCTCTCGGCGACCGTCACCGAGGCCGACCGCCTCGGGCCGGCGGCGAGCGGCTTCGGGCAGATGATGCAGATCGTCCTGCCGTGGTTCGCGCTCGGCAACTCGGCGGTGTCGGTCGGGTTGGCCCGGGCGGCCCTCGACCGGGCGGTGGCCCACGTCAGCGGGTCCCGCTTCGACCACCTCGACACCGCGATCGCCGACCTGCCCACCGTGCGGGCCTACGTGGCCAAGGCGTGGACTTCGCTGCGAGCCCACGAGACTCTCCTCGCCGACACCGCCCGGCGGGTGGCCGAACCCGACGAGGGGACGGTGCTCGCCGTGCTGGCCACCAAGGCGGGCTGCAACGAGATGGCGTTGTCGGTCACCGAGACCGCCCTGAGGGTCGCGGGGGGCGCGGCGTTCTCCAAGCAGGTGGGCATCGATCGGCCCTACCGTGACGCCCGGGCGGGGTTCGTGATGGCGCCCACCTCCGATGCGTTGTTCGACTTCGCCGGGCGGGCCCTGTGCGGCATGGACCTGTTCTGACGTCCCCGACCGACCCGACCGACCCGACGAGGATCCCCCGATGACCGAACCCGAACCGATGGTGGTGGGCGCCGTGGCCTACTCCCCGAACGTGGTGCCGATCTGGGAGGGGATGCGCGACTACTTCCGCGACGCCCCCGTCCCCATGGACTACGTCCTCTACTCGAACTACGAGCGTCAGGTCGACGCACTGCTCGCCGGCCACGTCGACCTCGCCTGGAACACCAACGTGGCCTGGATCCGCACGCTGCGCCGCACGGGCGGATCGGCCCGGGCCCTGGCCATGCGCGACACCGACCTGGTGTTCACGACCCTGATGATCGGGCGCAAGGGCGGAGGTCGCGACGGTCTCACCGGGGTGCGGGGC
This sequence comes from Acidimicrobiales bacterium, assembly GCA_025455885.1. Lineage (NCBI taxonomy): Bacteria > Bacillati > Actinomycetota > Acidimicrobiia > Acidimicrobiales > Acidimicrobiales bacterium. The sequence goes on along the minus strand of JALOLR010000003.1, from coordinate 232,203 downwards.
GCCCGGGTGGCGTTGGGGTCGCGTGACTCCGGCCAGGCGCGCATCCTCCCGCTGTGGTTCCTCGAACGGGAGGGCATCGGGACCGACGAGGTCGAGTTGATCCTCTTCGACAGCGACGTCGGCAAGCACGGCGACACCGGCCGCTCGGACCTCGATGCGCTCAGGGCGGTCGCCGAGGACGAGGCCGACGTCGCGGCCGTGGGCGTCAACACCTGGCAGGCCCTCTCTGCAGCGGGTGATGCGGGCATCGCCGACTTCGAGGTGATCTGGGAGTCCGAGCCCTACAACCACTGCAACTTCACGGCACTCGACAGCCTCGACGACGGTCGTGCCGAGGCCTGGGTTCGACACCTCCTCGCCATGTCCTGGGACGACCCGGACCACCGGCGGGTGCTCGAGCTCGAAGGGCTGCGGGAGTGGAAGCGCGCCGAGCTCGACGGCTATGCCTCGCTGGACGAGGCGATGACCGCCCAAGGGATCGCCGACCACTGGTGATGGCACCGCGCCCCGACCCACGCGCCGACGCGCCGCCACCGCGATGAGCTTCGAGCTCGTCAGCCGGCTCGTCGAGGAGGTCGGTGCGACCGCCGCCGGGTCGACGTGCATCGTGGCCGTCGACGGACCCGCCGAGGTCGACGTCGTGGCCGAGTGGTGCCGGGCGACCTCGAACACCGTGCTGGCCGTGCACGCCGAGGGCGTCGAGGTCCACCGCGGGCCCATCGACGATCCGATCGCCGCGCTGCCACCGGAGCGCCGGCCCGGGCACCGCCTCTGGGTGTACACGAACTTCCACTGCAACCTGGCCTGCGACTACTGCTGCGTGGCCTCGTCCCCGCGGGCCGCGCCCCGGACCGTCGGTGTGGGGGACTTCGCAGCGCTCGTCGACGCCGCGCTCGACCACGGTGTCGCCGAGCTCTACGTGACCGGCGGGGAGCCCTTCCTCCTGCTCGACCTCGACGACCGCCTCGGGCACGCCGTGGGCCGGATCCCCACCACGGTGCTGACCAACGCCATGGTCTGGACCGGCGAGCGCCGACGCCGCCTGGAGGCGCTGCCCCGCGACGGACTCACCCTCCAGATCAGCCTCGACTCGGTCGACGCCCACCTCCACGACCGCCACCGCGGCGCAGGGAGCCACGCCCGGGCCGTCGCCGGGATCCACCTCGCCCTGGAGCTCGGCTTCGACGTCCGGGTGGCGGCGACGCTCGGCGCAGACGCCGGCCCGGAGGCGGACAAGCTCGACGCCTTCTTCGACGAGCTCGGGCTCACCGATCGCCAACGGGTCGTGCGCCGAATCGCCCGACAGGGCGCCGCCAACGCGGGGCTCACGGTGTCCCGGGCGTCGCTGCTGCCCGAGGTGTGCGTCACGGCCGAGGGTGTGTGGTGGCACCCGGTGGCGGCCACCGATCCCGCCATGCGCGTCGGTGACGACTGGCGCCCGCTGGGCGCGGTGATCGAGGCGGTCACCGACGAGCTACGCGAGCACCGACTGCGGGGGGACGTGCTGGCCAGCACGTTCCCGTGCGCCTGACCGGACGGGACCACATGGCTGGATCGGACGTGGGAGTCGAGGACGACAGCTGGTGGGCCCGCCGAGACCGGGTGGCGGCCACGGTCGACCACGCCGTGCGCGACGTCGGGCCGATCGTCGTGCGATGGCTGCTCGGCCTGATGTGGCTGTCGAACGTGAACTGGAAGGTGCCGACGGAGTTCGGGGGCCTGCGCAACTTCGTGCAGGCCGGTGTCGACCACCCGGTGGTCCCCGGGTCGGCGTGGGTGTTCGAGAACGTGGTGCTGACCCAGATCTCGGCGTTCGGGTGGATGACGCTGTTCGTCGAGGTCTTCGTGGCCGCCGCGCTGCTCAGCGGACGGGCGCTGCGCACCGCCGCGGTGGTGAGCGGGCTCCAGGCGCTGGGCATCGGCCTGGCCGTGGCCAACGCCCCCGAGGAGTGGTACTGGTCGTACCTGCTGATGTTCGGGTTGAGCATCGCCGTGCTCGTCCAAGCCGGTCGCTCCCACCCGCACTCCGCCCGTTCGATGGGCGTCGTCGCCGCCGTCTACGGCGCGGCCGTCGCCGTCACCAACCTCGCGGCCGGGTTCACCGGTGACGACAACATCACCCGGACGCTGTTCACGGGGCGCAACGACATCCCCGACGAGTTCGGCGTCTCGGTGTTCCCCGGCTCCGTCGCCCTCGGGCTCGTCTTCATCGCGGTGGGCATCGGCACCTGGCTGCTGGCCGGTGCCGGCGCCGCAGCGCGACGAGCGGTGGGCGGGGGGACCATCGCGCTCGCGGCCGTGCTGTTGTTCACGTACCGGGCCGCCCCGGACACGCTGGTGATCGGACTCGGCTCCCGGGCCGTCCACTGCGCCGTGCTCGCCGCCCTCGGGCTCTCGCTGCTCCCGCACCACGCCGAACAGGGGGCCACAGCGTCGGGGCCGTCGACACGCTGAGCGGGACCGGGAACCCGTCGACACGGCGGGACCCGTTGTGCGGTCACGACGCTTCGGTGACGTCACCTCCCCCCTCTCCCGCCCCACGGCGCCGGAGCTGTCGTGGGCCCGACCCTGCGGCAGTCCTGCCGCCGGGCGACCGATCGCTCGGCTCGTCCGTCGGCGCCCGGTCAGCCGACGCCAGCCGGCGGCGCATGGCCACCCTCGGCGACACCTCGAGGCCGCCGATGCGCTCCATCTCGCGGACCGCCGCCAACTCGGGACCGAGCTCCGCCTCGTCGAGGATCGAGAACCCTCGCCGCGAGTAGTACGGGGCGTTCCACGGGACATCCCGGAAGGTCGTCAGGGTCACCCACTCCGAGCCCACGCCGCTCGCCCACGCGCACACCCGGTCGAGCAACGCCGTCCCCACTCCCCTCCCCGATGCCATCCGCGTGACACTGACCTGGTCGAGGTGTCCGTGGTCGTCGACGATCGACGCGACCGCGTACCCGATCACCTCTCCGTCGAGCTCCGCCACCCACATCGTGCCGGCGCGGACGTGACCGGCGAGCTCGTCCGCCGATGGCGGGTCGTCCTCGGCGACCGGGCCGAGACCGACCTCGTGGAACCGTCGACCGGCATCGACCTCGATCACCCGCGCCCACTCGACGTCGCCCTCGACGGCCGCTCGAACGGTCACCACTGCCCCATTGGACCACGGAGGCTCCGCTCCACGCCCGTTGCCCTCCCGGAGGCTCGCTATCCTCGGGCTCCGGAGCGCCGGGAAGCCTGGTCGGCACACGCCGAACCACGCCCGGAGGATCATGACCACCGCCGTCACCCTGCTCGCCGGCATCGCCGCCGCAGCCGCCGGAGGGGAGCTCTTCGTCCGCGGCGCGGTCGGGATCGCCGCATGGGCCCGCGTGCCGGCGGCCATCATCGCCGTCACGGTCGCCGCGTTCGCGACCTCGAGCCCGGAGTTCTTCGTGGCCCTGAGCGCGGCCGCCGACGACACGTCGGCCATCGCCTTCGGCGACGCCCTCGGCTCCAACGTCGCCAACGTCGGCCTCATCCTCGGGCTCGCACTGTTGATCCGGCCGCTGACCGCCGAACGGGCCACCGTCCGCCGCGACCTCCCGGTGGCGGTCGCCGTGCCCTTCCTGATCCTCGCGCTCGTCGCCGACGGCACCATGTCCCGCCTCGACGGCGCCGTGCTGCTCACCGTGTTCGCGATCTGGCTCGGCGTCACGGTGCGCCACGCCCGTCGCGCCCGCGCCGACTCCGTCGAGGTGCTCGGCGAACGGAAGCGAGGGCGGGCGGTGGTGGTCACGCTGGTCGGCCTCGGGCTCCTCGTCGTCGCCGGGCGGCTGATCGTCGTCGCCGCCGAGGCGATCGGCGACAGCCTCGGTCTCGACCCGTTCGTGGTCGGCGCCACGTTCGTCGCCTTCGGCACCTCGATGCCCGAGTTGGCCACCGTCCTAGCCGCCGGGCTCCGGGGCCACGAGGAGATCGGGCTCGGCGCCATCGTCGGGTCGAACATCTTCAACGGGCTCTGGATCGTGTCGGTGCTCACGATCCTGCGTCCCTTCGACGTCGCCCTCGGCGAGGTCGCGCTCAGCCTCGTGATGGGGGCGGTGAGCATCCTGTTGCTGGTCCCGAACCGCCGCCTCACCCTCGACCGCTGGCGAGGCGGCGTCCTCGTCGGCACCTATGTGCTCTTCACCGTCCTGGTCGTGGCCGGCGGGCCCTGACCACGCCCTCAGGCAGTGGCCCAGACGAGCACCTCGGCGCCGCTCGGCCCGGCGGTGAGCGACGGCGAGCCGGCGGCGGTGAGTCGTACGGCGTCCCCCTCGGCCAAGGGCCCGGCCCCTTCGAGCCCGGCCTCGCCGAGGGCCACGAAGAGGTGGACGTGCCGGGCGTCAGGCACCGCGACGGTCTCCCCCGCCTTCAACCGGCCGCCCCAGAGGACGGCATCTCGTTGGCGGATGGTGATCGCGGCGTCATGACCCTGCCCCGAGGCGATCGGCTGGAGCCCACCCCGGTCGAGCTCCGAGTTGATGTCGCGTTGCTCGTAGGACGGGTCGACGCGCTCGGTGTCGGGCGGCACCCACATCTGCACGAAGTGCACGTCCTCGCCCCGCGACGGGTTCATCTCCGAGTGCCAGATACCGGTCCCGGCGCTCATCCGCTGGGCCAACCCGGGGTACAGCTCGCCGTGATTGCCCTCGGAGTCCTTGTGCTCGAGCCGGCCCGACAGCACCCACGTCACGATCTCCATGTCCTGGTGGGGGTGGGTGCTGAACCCGGTGCCGGCGGCGACCCGGTCGTCGTTGGAGACCAACAACAGCCCGTGGCCGGTGTTGGTGGGGTCGTAGTGGCGCCCGAAGCTGAAGCTGTGGCGGCTGTCGAGCCACCCGATGCGGGTGTGGGGCCGGGTGTCCGCTCGACGGACATCGATCGCAGCGTCCATGACGGTGTCTCCTCGCGTGTCGTTCACACTCCTCAACATCGGGGCATTCCCGGACGACATCGCCCCGACGGTCGACGCGGCTGGGCGAGGATGAGGCGTGAGCCCGATCGAACTGCTCCTCGTCGCCGCCGCCGGTGCAGCCGCCGGGTTCGTCAACGCGGTCGCGGGCGGCGGGACCCTCATCTCCTTCCCGGCGCTCACCGCGGTCGGCCTGCCCATCGTGTCGGCCAACGTCACGTCGACCGTGTCGCTCTCCCCCGGCTACGTCGGCGGCGCCTACGCGCAGCGAGGCTCCGTGCGCGCCCAGCGGGACCGGCTGCGGGTCCTGGCCCCGGCCGGGGCCTTCGGCGGGCTCCTCGGCGGGCTGCTGCTGCTGGCCACCGGCGACGACCTGCTCGAGCGGCTCATCCCCTTCCTCATCCTCTTCGCCTGCGCCCTCCTCGCCGGACAGGACCGGGTTCGTTCCGTCATCGAACGCCGCCGGACCCGATCCGGGGCGGACCGGTCCGTCGCCGATCACGGCCTGACGACCGCGGCCGTGGCGATGGTCTTCCTCGCGTCGATCTACGGCGGCTACTTCGGCGCCGGACTCGGCATCGTGTTCCTCGCCGTGCTCGGCGTGTTCCTCCCCGACGACCTCACCGACGTGAACGCCCTCAAGCAGGCGATGTCGGTGGTCGTGAACGTGACCGCCAGCCTCTTCTTCGTCTTCTCGGGACGGGTGTGGTGGGGAGCTGCCGCGGTGATGGCCGTCGGGGCCCTGGTGGGCGGCAACCTCGGCGGCCGGCTCGCCGGTCGGCTCCACCCGGCGGTGTTCCGGTGGATCGTCGTCGCCATCGGCATCGTCGTGGCCATGGTCTACCTGGTGCGCTGATCCGTCGACGGGGCCCGGACGCAGATCGGTCCCGGCCGGGGCCGGGACCGATCTGGATTCCCCCTCCGTTGACCTCGGACCGGGTCCCACCACCCCCCGACGGTGGGACCCGGCCGGCGCCGGCGCTAGACCGGCGTGTCGGCGAGCAACCGGCCGAGCCTGAGCAGGCTGGGAGTCGTGCCGCCGAGGAAGAGCTCGTGGTACTTGGTCCAGAGGTAGTAGCGGTGCAGCGGGTAGTCGCGGTCGACACCCACGCCGCCGTGGAGGTGCACCGCGGCGTGCACGACGCGCTGCCCGCCCTCGGCCGCCCAGTACTTGGCGGAGGCGACCTGCTCGGCGGCCGGCTCGCCCTCGTCGATGAGCGCCACGGCCTGCCAGGCCGTGAGCCAGATGGCCTCGCTGTCGATCCGGGCGTCGGCGGCCCGCTGGGCGACGGCCTGGAACGTGGCGATCACCCGGTCGAACTGGACCCGCTCCTTCACGTAGGCGGAGGTCAGCTCGATGGCCTGCGCCGTGATCCCGGCCATCATCACGCACTGGCCGGCGAGCCCCCGCTCGACGAGGGACCGGAGGCCCTCGGGCCCGGTGAGCTTCTGGCCGGGCGCACCGGCGAGCTCGACCATGGCGTCGGGGATGTCGTCGACGGTGTCCTGGCGGGTGACGGTCACGCCGTCGGCGTCGGCGGGCACGTAGTAGAGGCCGTCGGCGGCCGACACCACGAAGGCGTCGGCGACGTGACCGAAGGGTGCGCACACCTTGACCCCAGTGAGGCGTCCGCCGTCGGCGGTCAGCGCAGGCTCCATGACGTCGCCGACCATCTCGTGGAGGGCCACGGTGACGACGCGCTCGCCGGAGGCGAGACCCGCCCACTGCTCGGCGGTGCCGTGCTCGGCGAGGAGCGGGCCGACCATGGCCATGACGGGCAGCGCCGGAACCGGGGCCACGAACCGGCCGACCTCCTCGAGCACGATGGCCGCCTCGGTGAAGCCGAGGCCGCCGCCGCCGACCGACTCGGGCAGGCCGATGCCCACCAGGCCCAGCTCGGCCATCTCGCGCCACAGCGCCAGGTCGACACCGGTGTCGCTCTCACGGACGGCGGTGAGGTGCTCGGGACCGGCCTTGTCGCTGAGGAGCCGGTTGGTGAGGCCGCGCAGCTCGTCCTGATCGGAGGTGAAGGAGAAGTCCATGGGTGCTTTCGTCCGTGCGTTCGTGGATGGTTGGACGGCTCAGCGCGCCGAGCGCGGGAAGCCGAGGCCGAACATGGCGATGAGGTCGCGCTGCAACTCGTTGGTGCCACCGCCGAAGGTGAGGATGATCGATCCCCGGATGCCGCCCTCCAGGCGACTGCGCAGGATCGACTCCGGGGCATCGGCCTTCAGGTAGCTGCGCGGCCCGAGGACCTCCATCAGGAGCCGGTAGGCCTCGAGGTAGAACTCGGTGCCGAACACCTTGACGCTCGAGGCGTCGGCCGGGTGCAGGGCGTGCTCCTCGGCCGACCACGCCACCTTCCAGTTGGCGAGGCGGAGGTACTCGAGTCGGGCGTGGACGCGAGCCAGGTTGAGCTGCACCCACTCCTGGTCGATCACCCGGCGCCCGTCGGGCAGGGTCGTCTCCTGGGCCCACTTGCGCACGTCGTTCAGGATGCCCTCGGGCATGCCGCTCGAGCACAGGGTGACCCGCTCGTGGTTCAGCTGGTTGGTGATGAGCCCCCAACCGCCGTTCTCCTCGCCGACCAGGTACTTGGCCGGCACCCGCACGTCGTCGAAGAACGTGGCGTTGATGTCGTGCTCGCCCATGAGGGTGAGGGGCTGGATGGTGATGCCGGGCGTGTCCATCGGAACGATGATCACCGAGATGCCCTTGTGCTTCTTGGCCTCGGGATCGGTGCGGACCGCCAACCAGCAGTAGTCGGCCCCACCGGCGAGGGAGGTCCACATCTTCTGGCCGTTGATGACGTACTCGTCGCCGTCACGCACCGCCCGGGTCTGCAGCGCAGCGAGGTCGGTGCCGGCCTGGGGCTCGGAGTACCCGATGCAGAAGTGGATGTCGCCGGCGAGGATCTTCGGGACGAAGAACTCCTTCTGCCAGTCGGTGCCGTAGTTCATGATCGTCGGGCCGACCGTGTTGATCGTGAGCATCGGCACCGGAGCCCCGGCCCGCATCGACTCGTCGAAGAAGACGAACTGGTCGATGGCCTTGCGCCCCTGACCACCCCACTCCTTCGGCCACCCGACGCCCGCCCAACCGTCCGCGCACATCTGCTTCCACACTCGCTTGGTGGCGTCCCCGATGCCGTGGCTGTGGGAGAGCTCCTCGACCGTCTCGTCGTCGAGCAGCTGGTCGTAGTAGGCCCGCAGCTCGCCGCGGAAGGCTTCCTGTTCCGGTGTGTACCCGATCTCCATGGGGCGAGACAGTAGCCAAAGGTGAACACGGTCACACATCCGGGGGACGATCCCGCGCCCGGCATCCGACCGGCCGGGTCGGGCCGGTTCAGGCGACCGTCAGGGTGAGCCAGGAGACTTGCTCGGTGGTCACACGCCGCACCGCCGTCATCGTCGTGCTCGCCGTGATGGTCCTGGCCTCGTGCACGGCGGACACCGCAGACCGCGACGGGGCCGAATCGACCGGAACGACGGAGCCGGCGGTGCGGGCCGCGGTGGATCCCACCGGGGAGACCAGGACCGACACCGTCTCGACGCCCGACGGCCGCACGCGGGGCTATCTCACCTACGTGCCCGCCAGCCTGGTGCCCGGGGAGCCGGCACCGCTGCTCGTCGCCCTCCACGGGGGAACGGGTCACGCTGGGCAGTTCCAGAGGAGCAGCGGCTTCGACGCCGTGGCCGAGGCCAACGGCGTCATCGTCGTCTACCCCGAGGGATTCGGCATCGATCCCGATGTGACGTTCGGACCGGCGACGCGCAGTTGGAACGGGGGCACCTGCTGTGGACCCGCCGCCCGGGCCGACGTCGACGACGTCGCGTTCATCGAGCAGGTGATCGACGAGGTGGAGCGCACCTACCCCGTGGATCCCGACCGCGTGTACGCCACCGGTCACTCCAACGGGGCGATCATGTCCTATCGCCTGGCCTGCGAGGCCGCCGATCGCGTCGCAGCGGTGGCCGTCTTCGCCGGCACCCTCTCGGTCGAGGACTGCCGGCCGGTGGAGCCCGTCTCGCTGCTGCACATCCACGGGGCCGCGGACCGGAACCTCCCGTTCGAGGGCGGGGTGGGCCCCGAGAGCCCCTTCGGGATCGACCACACCCCGGCCATGGAGGGGCTCGTCCGTCTCGCCGCCCAGAGCGGGTGCGCGGTCGACCCGACCGTGACGGCGTCAGCGACGAACCCGGAGATCACGACCACACGATGGGCGCCGTGCCTCGACGAGACCACGGTGGAGCTCGTGATGCTCGAGGGGGCGGGTCACGCATGGCCGGGGAGCGAACCTGGCACCGCAGCCGACGCCGTCGTCGGTCAGCCATACGCGGGCTACGACGCCAGCACCGAGATCGTCGCCTTCCTCCTGGCCCACCCGAGCCGACGCTGAGCCGCCCTCGACCCGGGCCCGGTCCGCCCGGCGACGTGGTTGACTGACCGGCCGATGACCACGATCGCGAGCGACGACCCACCGACGACCGGCACCCCGCTCGCGGTCGCCGTGCTCGGCGGCGGGCCGCTCGCCGGCCGGCTGCGCTCCGCCTTGACCGCGACAGGCTGCACGGTCACCGACGACCTCCGGGGCGACGGACCGCTCGGCGCCGCGGTGTTCGCGACCTGGGATCCGGCCGTGGTCGTCCCCCGACCGTTCGCGGACCTCGACGACGACGGGTTCGGGGCCGCCTGGCAGACCACGCTCGACGACGCCGTGGACATGTGCACACGGGCCCGGGAGCGCTTCGGGGCCGCAGGAGGCCGCCTCGTGATGGTGGTGCCGACGATCGCCCTCGCCGGCGGCGCCGGTTACGCCCACTGGGCGATGGCCGCCGAGGGCGTGCGCCTGCTCGCGAAGTCCGCCGCCCGCCAGTGGGGACCGGAGGGGATCACCGCCAACGTGCTCGCCGTCGGGCCCGCGGGCGTGCTCGCCGATCCCGAGGCTGCCGGCCCGGTGTCGATCGCCGCTCCGGCGCGGCCCGACGCCGATCCCGGCGAGGTGCTGGCCTTCCTGTGCAGCCCCGCCGCTGCAGCCCTGGGCGGGCAGACGCTGGTCGTCGACGGAGGGCTGTGGATGTGAGCCGCCTCCGCGATCGGGTCGCGATCGTCACGGGCGCCGGGCAGGGCGTCGGCGAGGGGATCGCCCGTCGCCTCGCCGCCGAGGGGGCGACCGTCGTGGTCGCCGCCCGTCGCGCCGCCACGGGCGAGCCAGTCGCCGAGGCCATCCGGGCGCTCGGGGGCGACGCCACGTGCGTCGTCACCGACGTCACCGACCCCGTGTCGATCGGCGCCTGCGTCGACGAGACGGTGGGGCGGTTCGGCCATCTCGACGTGGTGGTGCACAACGCGTTCTCGGGCGGCGTGGCGACCCGCCTCGAGTCGACCCCCGACGACGTGTGGTTCCAGCTCTCCTACACCACCGCGTGGGCCAGCTTCTGGTGTGCCCGCGCCGCCCACCCGCACCTGGCCGCCAGCCCCCACGGTCGCTACGTGATGCTCACGTCGCCGGCCGGCATCGAGGGCAGCGCCAACCTGCCCCTCTACGCCCCGGTCAAGGGTGCCCAGCGGGCGCTCGCCAAGAGCCTGGCCCGGGAGTGGGGCCCCGACGGCATCACCGTCAACTGCATCGCCCCGGTGGCCGAGACCCCCGCCCTCACCGACATCTTCGAACAGGTCCCCACGCTGAAGGGCTCCATCGAGGCCCGCACCCCCCTCGGCCGCATCGGGGATCCGGAGGCCGACATCGGCGGCGTCGCCGTGTTCCTGTGCAGCGACGACGCCGCCTACGTGTCCGGCCAGACCATCGTCTGCGACGGCGGCAGCTTCCTCGGGCTCTGATGATGGCGCCCTCCTCGGCTGACGCCTCGTCGGGACGCGATGCGCCTCGGTCGCTGGCGCTTCCCCTCGCCGCCCGCCCCTGAGCGTCGACCCACCCACACCACCCCCTCGGCTGACGCCTCGTCGGGACGCGATGCGCCTCGGTCGCCGGCGCTTCCCCTCGCCGCCCGCCCCTGAGCGTCGACCCACCCACCACCCCCTCGGCTGACGCCTCGTCGGGACACGGTGCGGCTCGGTCGCCGGCGCTTCCCCTCGCCGCCCGCCCCTGAGCGTCGCCCCGCGCTCAGAGCACCTCGACGGCGCAACGAAGACCGGGGGTGCCGGCGAGGCGGCGATCCCCGGTGACCAGATCGAGCTCGGTGAGCTCGGCGAGGGCGACATAGGCCGCGTCGTAGGTGGTGAGGCTGTGGCGCAGCTCCCAACAGCGATCCAGGAGCGGCCCGTGCGGCGAGCGCTCGAGTCGCAACGACCGGAGGTCCTCCATCGCGAGGGTTGCCCTTCGTTCGTCGATGTGGCCGGCGGCGACGAGACGCCGCCAGGCGGAGACCACCTCGAGGTCGATCAGATGGGGAGCGACCAGCTGTTCTCCTCGGAGCCGGCTGCGCACGAGGTCCCCGTCGGGCCCGTCGTCGGCGAGCCCGGTCACGATGACGCTGGCGTCGACGACGATCACCGTGCGTCGCGGTCAGCACGCACGGCCGACACCGCGGAGGTGAGCGGGGCCTTCCCGCCGGCGCGACCGCCGGCTCGGTCGAGCACCTCGTCGAGCGTCGGCGTCCTCGCATCGGCTTCGAGGCGGGCCAGCAGGTACTCCTGCAGCGACATGCCGGCCTGTGCGGCGCGCCGACGCAACTCGGCGTGCACCTCTTCGGGCACGTGCTTCACCTGGATGGTCGCCATCCGTCGACACTACCGCCGTTCTGGCGCCACTACATGCGATCTGGCGCCATCCTGCCCGCCCCTCCTCGGGTCACCGGAGACGGGCCGGATCGACCCCGTAGGCTCCGCCGATGGACGGTGCGGGCCGACGTCGGCTGACCGATGCGGTCACCCTGTCGAGGGTGCCGATCGCACTGTCGATGGTGCCGGCGCGGCGACGCCGCAACCTGGTGGCAGGGCTCTTCCTGCTGGGCGTGGCCACCGACCTCGTCGGCGGACCGCTCGCCCGCCGACTCGGGACGGCCTCGGCCCGCGGCGCCCGCCTCGACAGCGCGGCGGACGCCGCGTTCGTGGCTGCCTCGGCGTTCACCGCCACGGCGACGGTCGAGGCTCCGGCGAGACCGCTGGTCGGTCGGGTCGCGCTGGTGGTCGCCGCGACGAGGATCGCCGCTCTGCTCGTCACGCACCGGCGCTTCGGGACCTGGTCGGTGATGCACTCGCACCTCAACAGGGGGACGGGCCTCGGGCTCGCGGTCGTCGTCGGGGTCGCACTGGTGCGGGGGCGGATGCCGATCGTGGCACTCGGCGCGGTCGCCGCGCTGGCCGAGATCGCCGCGATCGAGGAGCTCGCCATCGTGGCCGGGGCCACCCGGTACGACCCGGACCGCACGTCGATCCTCGCCCACTGAGACCTCCCCGGGGCCGAGCCGGCTCCCGTCGTGGGACGAGGACTCGAGAGGACCACCACTCCGCGCCCCGGGGAGCCGCTCGGGGCGTGGCTCTCGCCGGGCCGGGCCTGCGGGAGGGACGCGGCTCGACGCTGTAGGTTCCGACAATGCTCATGATTCCCGACGGCACGCTCGCCTACGGCACCCAGCTCGCCATCCAGTCCCAGAGCTCGCTCTACGTCGCGGACTGGGAACGTGAGGCCGGCCCCGACGACCTGGCTCTCATCGCCCGGGCCGCCGACGCCGCCGGCTTCTTCTACGTCGCGGTGTGCGACCACATCGCCATCCCGCGCGACAAGGCCGACGCCATGGGCCTGTGGTGGCAGGACACGTTCACCACGCTCGGCTTCCTCGCCGCCCAGACCGAGCGCTGCGCGCTGCTCAGCCACGTGTACGTGCTGGCCTACCGCCACGCGCTGGTGGCCGCCAAGGGCTACGAGACGCTCGACTTCCTCTCGGGCGGGCGGGCCATCGCCGGCATCGGCGCCGGTCACGTCGAGGCTGAGTTCGACACGCTCGGCGTGCCCTTCGCGGAGCGCGGGCGGATCACCGACGAGCTCCTCCCCCGGCTCGCCGAAGCCCTCGAGAACACCTACGTCGGCGACATGGGCGCATGCCCCCGCCCCGTCCAGACCCCCCGTCCGCCCATCTGGATCGGCGGCTCCGGCAAGCCGGCCCTGCGCCGCGCGGCGCGCTACGAGGGTTGGCTCCCGCAGGGCCCCGCCACCGACGAGAGCATCGCCTACATCCGCGAGCAGCGCGACGCCGCGGGCAGGGCTGGTGAGCCGTTCGCCTTCGGCCACGTGCTCCTCCCGTTCCTCCACGTCGTGGAGGGCGCCGAGGTCCGCGAGGGCGACATCAGCGGATCGCCCACGCAGATCGCCGAGGCCATCGCCGCCAACACGCCGGCCGGCGTCAACCAGCTCCAGGTCCGCTTCCGGGCCACCTCGGCCCGGCACATGGCCGACCAGATCAGCGCCTTCGGCGAGACCGTCGCCCCCCTGCTCGCGGTCCAGTAGTCCCCACCGCGCGAGGCGGGGGTTGGCCGGTGCGGGGAGAGCCCCGCGCGCCGCGAGCCGACGGAACCCTCGAACCCGCCCTCATCGACGCACGGACGCCCCGGAGGCGAGCGAGCACGGGGCGCGCCACGTCGGACAGGACCCGCCGCCGAGCGGTCTAACGTGACGCGGCTCACAGGCCAGACGAGGGGGACGCACGTGTCGGAAGCGCCGGAGAAGGACTACCCGATCAAGGTCGGGACCTTCCTGTTCACCATGGTCGAGCCCCACCCGGGCCACGAGGTCGCCTACAACCGGTGGTACGAGCACGACCACTTCTACTCGGGATGCCTGGTCGGCCCGAACGTGTTCGCGGGGGACCGCTTCGTGGCCACCCGGCGGTTGAAGGATCTTCGTTCGACCGCCGAGAACGACATGACGCCCGACCCGCTCACCGGGTCGTACCTCGCGGTGTACTGGTGGTTGAAGGACACCGACGACGAGACGAACCGCTGGAACGTCGACAACGTGAACTGGCTGCACACCCAGGGCCGCATGTACGCCGAGCGCGACCACATCCACACGCTGCTCTACGCGATGCGCTGGAACGTGCAGAAGGACCCCACCGGATGCACGATCGATTTGGCGCTCGACCACGGCTACCCGGGTCTCGTCGTCGTGGCCGGCGACGTCGCGGAGGGCCACACCCACGACGAGGTGGACGCCTGGTTCCGCGACACCTGGATCCCCGACGCGATGGCACAGCCCTGGGGTCCCGAGCTCGTGGGCTCGGGCACCGTCATCCCGCTCGCCGACGACGCCCCGGCCGACGTGGTGCGCCCGAAGGCGGGCCCGAACCGCTTCCTGCAGCTGCACTTCCTCGACCACGACGCCGCCGAGGGGTGGGACGAGGGCTACGCCCGCCTCGGCGAGCAGATCGAGGCCAGCGGGCTCGCCCACCACGTGTGGACCGCCCCCTGGCAACAGACCAACTTCGGCACCGACGACTTCACAGGAGACCTGCGATGACCGCCCCCGAGCCGCTCACCGGCAAGCGCATCCTCGTCACGGGCGTGACCGGCCAGGTCGCCGGCCCGCTGTCGCGCAACCTCGTCGCCGCCGGCAACACCGTCTACGGCACCTCCCGGTTCGCCGATCCGGCGACCAAGGACAAGGTCGCCGCCGACGGCGTCATCCCGGTCGCCGTCGACCTCGAGACCGCGGACCTCGACGAGATCCCCGACGACCTCGACTACGTCCTGCACATGGCCGTGTCCAAGGACCAGGACTTCGACCGCGCCCTGGCCGCCAACGCCGAGGGCGTGGCCCACCTCATCGAGAAGGTCGCCGGCGTCAGGGCGTTCCTGCACTGCTCGTCGTGCGCGGTCTACGAGCCCAACGGGCACGTCGCTCACAAGGAGACCGACCCGCTCGGCGACAACCACCGGGCCATGGGCTTCCTGCCCACCTACTCGATCTCGAAGATCGCCGCGGAGTCGTCGGCCAAGTACGCGGCCAAGCGCTTCGGCGTGCCCACCGTCATCGCCCGCCTCGACGTGCCCTACGGGCCCACCCACGGGTGGATGTCCTTCCAGCTGCAGATGGCCCAGCACGGCATGAAGATCGGGGTGAGCGCCGACCGGCCCAACACCCACTGCCTGCTCCACGACGACGACCTGCTCTCGTCGCTGCCCTACCTGCTCGCCGCCGCTGACGTGCCCGCCACGATCTACAACTGGTGCAACCCGGAAATCGTGAGCATCGAGGAGTGGTGCGACGAGCTGCACCGGCTCACCGGCGTCGACTTCGAGCTCGAGGAGACCACGGCAACCATCCCGCCGAACCCGGTCGACTCCTCCAAGCTGCTGGGCCTCGGTTGGCAGCCCGAGGTGAGCTGGCGCGACGGCATCCGACGGCTCGTCGAGACCACCTACCCCGATCTGCTGAAGGTCTGACCCGTGGCCTCGCTCTCCGGCCAGAAGATCCTCGTCACCGGCCCGGCCGGGCAGATCGCCTTCCCCTTGGCCGAGTACCTGGCCGCCGACAACGAGGTGTGGGGCATCGCCCGGTTCTCCGAGGAGGGCTCCGAGCAGCGCTGCCGTGACGCCGGCATCACCACCCTGAAACTCGACCTCGGCGACGGGGACCTGTCCGCGCTGCCGACCGACTTCGACTACGTGCTGCACCTGGCCGCGTTCCAAGGCGGGGGTTGGGACTACGACCACGCCTTCGCCGTCAACGCCGAGGGCACCGGACTGCTGCTCCAGCACTGCCGATCGGCCAAGGCGGCGCTGGTGATGTCCACCCACTCCGTGTACCGGCCACCCTTCGACGGTGACCCCCACCACGTGTTCCACGAAACCGACCCCCTCGGCGAGGTGAACGCCAAGCACGCCCCGACCTACTCGATGTCCAAGATCGCCCAGGAGGCGGTCGCCCGCACCTGCGCCAAGCTCTTCGACCTGCCCATCACCATCGCCCGCATGAACGCCTCGTACGGCACCAACGGCGGTCTGCCGACCCAGCACCTCGACGCGCTGCTGGCCGGCGGGCCGGTCACCACCCGTTGGGACCCGTGCATGTACATGCCGATCCACCAGGACGACATCAACAGCCAGACCGCGGCGCTCCTCGACGCGGCCTCGGTGCCGGCGACCATCGTGAACTGGGCCGGCGATGAGCCGGTGAGCGTGCAGGAGTACTGCGCGTACATCGGCGAGCTCGGCGGGTTCGAGCCGGTGGTGCACGCCGTCGAGCAGCCCGGCACGTTGCGAGGCTCGGTGACGGACAACACCCGCCGGCTGTCGTTGACGGGGCCGTGCCGGGTGACGTGGCGCGACGGTCTGCGGCGCGTCTACGAGAACCGCACGGGGAAGCCGTCGTGAGCTGGGACGGCACCGACCAGACAGTGCTGCTCACCGGGGCGTCGTCGGGCATCGGGGCCGCCGCCGCCGTCGAGCTGGCCAGGGCAGGGGCCACCGTGTGCCTCGTGGCGCGGCGCGAGGACCGCCTGGCCGAGGTGCTCGACGAGGTGCGCCGCCACTCCCCCGGCTCGCAGATGCTGACCGCCGACCTCTCCGACCTCGACGCCCTCGACGCCGTTGCGGCGGCGGCGACCGAGCTGCTCGGCGGCCGCGTCGACGTGCTGGTCAACAACGCCGGGGCGCCCAAGCGGCGCAGCGTGGTCACGATGACCCCGGAGGACGTCGAGGGCGTGATGGCCATGAACTACTTCTCGCCCGTTCGCCTCACGCTCGCCGTGCTGCCGGCGATGGTCGAGCGGGGCACGGGCCACGTGCTCAACGTGTCATCGATGGGCGTGCACATGGCGGCGTTCAAGGTGGGGGCCTACTCGGCGTCGAAGGCCGCCCTCGAGATGTTCACCGAGTCGCTGCACGTGGAGCTGGCCCACACCGCCGTGCGGGCTCACCTGTTCGTGCCCGGCACCACGACGACGGAGTTCTCCACGCCGAAGGAGGGCAACGACCCTCCCTTCCCCGTCGATCCGGCCACCGCCGCCTCCGCCGACGAGGTGGCCGTCGCCCTCGTCGCGGCCCTCGGCGACGATCGGCTGATCACCTATGCCACCGAGCGCGACCGCGCCACTGCGACGTCGAAGCACGCCGACCCCGACGCCTTCCTGGCCCAGCTCCGCCCGGTGTTCGCGTCGATGACCGCCCCGTAGGTCGCCTCCCCGCGGGTGGTGGTCCGGCGGGCGTCGCCCTGCGCCGCCCCCATCTGCTTAGGCATGCCTCTTGAGGAGTGTTAGGGTTACCTAACACCACCGAGGAGGTCGCCGTGCCCGCAGTCCACCGCCCACCCGCCTCACCGCTGCGCCGCTCGTCACCGTCGAGTCGTCGTCCATCGGGGCCGGCGTGATCTCCGCCGGGGCCCTCGCCGCGCTCCGGGTGGCGGCGACGCTCACCCACTCCCTGCCCCGCCTCCGCACGCGGATCCGGGTCGGCTCCACCGTCGTGCTCGACGTCCGGGCGACGGCCCCCGACCAGCCGCCCCCGCACCCCTCCGAACCCGTCGTCTCGCCGTGCGCCTTCCGTCGAGCGGTGGTCGACGCCCACCAGGCCCGTCGGCAGGGGCGCCCGGCGTCGCTGCTCGACCTCGACCCGGACGTCGACCCGGGCATCGACATCGGCACACCCCCCGGGGGAACGGCCCGGCCCGGCGGCCTGTACAGGGTCCCCCTCGAGGACCGTTGGCTGTGGGCCTTCGCCACCACCCTCGACCCCGACACCGCCTTCGACCTCGGCCGCCCCGTCGTCGCCGAGGGGCTGCGCTCCGTCGACGTCGCCGCCCTCGGCGTGCGCCCCGATCGCGGGACCGGCGTCAGCCTCGCCTACGCCGAGACCGTCTCGTCGCCGGGCTCGCCGGACGAGGCCGCCCTCCTCGACCTGTTGGAGGGCCTGATGGCCCGCTGGGCGGCGCACGAGCTGGTGGCGTCGCTCGGTCACGGCAGCCATGACCGCAACCGCATGTGAGCTGTGCCGGTCCGCCCCCGAAGGGCTTCACCCCTCGTGCCACCACCGGTTCGAGACCGTCACCGCCGGCGCGGTCGACGCCCTCGCTCTCGGCGGAGCGCCGTGGTCACCACCCCCACGGTCCCGGGCAGCTCGATCAGCCGATCTCCCAGCGGGCCGGCCAGTCGTTCGTGCGCAGCGCGGCGTCGGTCCCGCCGTCGCAGAACACGATGGACCCGCAGAAGAAGCTCGACTCGGGTCCGACCAGGAAGGACAGCAACGCGGCGATCTCCTCGGGCCGTCCGGGGCGCCCGAGGGCGATGGTCTGCTCGAAGGTGTCGAGCTGGGTGTTGAGGAACTCGTCGGAACGGCCCTCATCGATCATGGGGGTGGCGATCATGCCGGGCGCGATGGCGTTGAGGCGGATGCCGGCCCCCGCCCAGTCGGCCGAGACGGCCGAGCGGCGCACCCACCGGGCCACGGCGAGCTTGGTGGCGGCGTAGGCGATGATCGAGTCGCTCCGATCGGCGACCTCGAGGGCCGTCGGCTCGTCGCCCGCCAGCAGGGCCTCGACGAGGGCGAGGTCGTAGCCCGGCGCGGTCGTGGTGGAGTTGGAGCTGATGGCCACCGCCGACGGGTTCGTACCGGCGGCCAGCAGCGGCCGGAGCCCCTCCATGACCTCCACGGTGCCGAAGTAGTTGACCGCCGCCAGCAACCGCGCCGGCCGGCCGGGGAACCCGGCGACGCCGGCGCAGGTGATCAGTCCGTCGAGCACGCCGTCACAGGCCTCGCCGACCGCAGCGACGGCCGCGGCACGCCCATCGGGGGTCCCCAGGTCGGCCTCGAGGGCCGCCCCGCGGAGGTCGACGCCGATGACACGGTGGCCGTCGGCGGTGAGGCGGGCGGCGGTGGCCGCACCGATGCCCGAACCCGATCCGGTGACCGCGACGGTGCCCATGGTCAGCGACCCTCTCGGACGGCGTCGATCATGCGCTGGGTGTTGGCCTGGCCCTCGTAGAGCTGGCGCAGCAGCCACATCCGCAGGAAGTTGGCGATGGCGTAGCGCAGGAAGAGACCGAGACCGAGCAGGGTGAGCGAGGCGAACGCCACCGCCAGCACCTGGGTCTCCTGGACGTCGAGGGCGTTGATCAGGTTGGTGGCCGACACATAGGCCGAGAACGCCCCGGCGACGCCCACGATCATCAGGAGCAGACCGATGGCGGCGTACACCCGCTCACGGGTGGCGTTGCCGGTCTTGAGCTTCATCTCGGCCACCTCGCTCTTGAACTGCTCGACGCGGTTGGCGTCGCTGGCGGGGTCGGCGGACGAAGGGGTGGTGGTTGCCATTGGTTGAGACCTCACGAGCCCAGGTAGGCGGCGGACAGTTCATCTGCGAGCTCATCGGGGGCGCCCACGCGGGTCACCCGGCCGTGGAGGACGATCGCGGCGACCTGGGCGATGCCCAGCACGGTGCGAGCGAACTGCTCGGACACCAGGATCGAGACTCCTTCCTCCGAGACCTGAGCCACGATCTCGTAGAGGTCGGCGACCACCAGCGGCGCGAGCCCCATCGACAACTCGTCGAGGAGGAGCATGGCCGGGTTGGTGCCGAGGGCGCGGGCCATGGCGAGCATCTGCTGCTCGCCGCCCGACATCGTGCCGGCGAGCTGCTTGCGCCGTTCGCCGAGGCGGGGGAACCGCTCGTAGGCGGCCGCCTCGACGTCGGCCAGCGACACGCCGGCGAAGGTGTTCATCCACAGGTTCTCGCGCACCGTGAGGTTGGGGAACACGCCCCGGCCCTCCGGCACCGTGCACATGCCGAGCCGGGCCAACTCGTCGGGTTCGGCCCCGTTGACGACCCGGCCGGCCAGTCGAACCTCCCCGGCGGTGACGCCGAGCTGGCCGGAGCAGACCTTCAAGATGGTGGACTTGCCGGCGCCGTTCGGGCCGAGCAGGGCCACGACCGACCCTTCGGGAACCGCGAGGTCGACGCCGTGAAGGACTTCGATCGCACCGTAGGCCGCCTTGACGCCGACGAGCTCCAGGATGGGCACGGTCTGCTCGGGTGCGCCGGTCGGCAGCCCGACCACGTGCTCGCCGGTGAGCGGTTCGGGCCCGGTCATGCGATCGACTCCGGGGCACCCAGGTAGGCGTCGATGACGGCCGGGTCGTTGCGTACCTCGTCGGCGGTGCCGCTGGCGATCATCCGACCGAACTCGAGCACGTGGATGGTCTCGCAGACGTCCATGACGAGCGCCATGTCGTGCTCGACGAGGCAGATGCCGAGGCCGTCCTCCCGGGCGAGCTGGAGCAGCAGGGCGCCGAACGCCTCGGTCTCCTCCTCGGTCTGGCCCGAGGCCGGCTCGTCGAGCAGGAGCAGCGTGGGGTGCAGCATGAGCGCCCGGGCCAGCTCGACGACCCGGGCCTTGCCGGTGGGGATCTCGCCGACCTCGCGATCGGCGACATCGGCCAACCCGACGAGCTCGATGATCCGCGACGCCTCGGCGGTCGCATCGAGGCGCTTGGCGCCCCGGCCCCAGCGGTTGCGGATCTCCCCGGCCACCAGGACGTTGTCGCGCACCGACAGCGACGTGAAGAGCTCGAGGCGCTGGAACGTGCGGGCGAGGCCCTGGCGGGCCCGCTTGTGGGGAGCGAGCTTCGTGACGTCGGTGCCGTTCAGCACGACCTTGCCCTCCGAGAGCGGCTGGAGACCGGTGATCACGTTGAACAGGGTCGTCTTGCCGGCGCCGTTGGGGCCGATCAGCCCGGTCACCGCCGCCGGCTCGACGGCCAGGGACACGTCGTCGAGCGCCACGTTGCCGCCGAAGCGGACCTTGACGCCGACGGTCTCAAGCAGGGGCATGGGCACGATCCTCCCGTGCGAGGGGCACCCCGTCGAGTCCGAGCACCAGGTCCATCTCGGCCAGGTCGGCGTCGGTGAAGGGCCGGTCGATGCCCACGAGCTCGGGGGCGACGGGCGCCGGCAGGTCGTGGGTGCGTCGCGCCCGCGCCGCCATCCCGAGGCCGACCACCCGCGGCACGACCAGCAGGTTCAACGCGGTCAGGATGGTGAACCACCACCCGTTGTAGAGGTCCTGCCAGGTGCCGACCCAGATGAGCACCTGGAGGGCGATCACCGTGACGACGACGGGCTTGGCCCGTTTGATCTGGTCGAGGCCCTCGACGATGTCGCTGATCGCCCCGCTCGGGTTCTTGCCCATGGTGACGCCGATCGTGGCGGGGAGCACCGTCACCACGCTCACGAAGAACCCGAAGATGGGCTCGAGGGTCACGTAGTCGTTGCCCAACTTGGTCAGCGTGTTCTGCATGGCGAGGAAGGCCGCGCCGTTCAGGATGCCGCTGAAGAGGGCCGCGGCCACGTAGCCGATGCCGCCGACGACGGTGAGCAACAGCAGCGCCAGGCTGAGGAAGATGTCGAAGCGGTCGAGGTTCACCGATCCGAGCTGGCTCGACATGAGCGCCCCGCCGATGCCGGCGATCGCGGCCGACATCATGAAGACCGACAGCTTCAGGCGCACCACGCTCATCCCGAGGGTGGCGCACGCCGCGGGGCTGTCCTTCATGGCCGACAGCCGCCGCCCGTAGCCGCTGTGGCGCAGGGCCACGAGGGCCACCCCGAGGAGGGCGAACAGCACCGTGACGAGCATCAGGAAGTCGCCGTTGTCGGTGAAGTCGAGGGGGCCGATCTCGGGTCGGGGGATGGTCAGCGAGCCGCCCTCGAAGATCGAGAAGCGCACGCCGAACAGCTCCCGCTCGCCGATCTCGGTGAGGACCATGCGGCTGACGAACACCCCGAAGGCCATGGTGGCCAAGGCCAGGTAGAGGCCGCGGAGGCGCAGCGCCGGGAGGGCGACGAGCGCACCGACCACCGCGCACACGACGCCCGCCAGGACGAAGCCGAGCAGCGTGGTGCGCGCCGAGGGCCCCGAGCCGGAGACCCCGAAGTGGTACACGATGATCGTGCCGATGGCACCGAAGGAGAGCGCCGCGAGGTTGATCTCACCGGCGTACCCGGTGAGCAGCACCAGCGAGAGCGCCACGAGGGCGAAGGTCACGCCGAAGGCGAGCGTGTTGATGGCCGTGGCCTCCATCACGACCCGCAGCGCGAACACCACGACGACGAGGACGAGGGCGCCGATCCAGGCGGTGCGCATCGTCGGCATGCGGAACCGCTCACGGGTGCGCAGCACCGTGGCTCCCCGGAGGCGGTCCTGGGGCAGCAACAGGAGGACGATGAACAACAGGATCATCGGGATGGCGGTGCGGAACGAGCCGGTCCAGGTCCACTCGGCGGCCGGGAAGTAGGCGATCACGTAGCTGCCGATCAGGCCGAGCACGATGCCGCCCACGAAGGTGCGCGGCAGGCTGCGCAGCCGACCGAACATGGCGGCCGCGAACGCGTCGATGACCAGGAGGGTGAGGGCGTTGGCACTCATGGCGGTGCCCTGGATCGGGGTGATGAGGATGCCGGCGAGCGCCGCGAGGAAGGCTCCGCCGGCCCACGAGATGGTGGCGAGGCGCTCGGGTCGGCCCCCGTTGAGCTGCAACAGGTCGGGGTCGTCGACGACGGCGCGCATGGCCACGCCCGAGCGGGTCTTCTGGAACAGGAACCGGATGCTGACGGCGATGGCGACGGCCACGACGAGGGCGATGATCTCGTGCCAGGTCACGTTGACCCCGAACAGCGAGACCTGGGCGTCGGGCCCGAAGAACTTGGGGAACAGGCGGGGCACCCGGGGCGTGGGGTTCCAGATCCAGGTGGCCAGGGCCAGCAGACCGAGCATCACGCCCACGGGCACGATGATCTTGGTGACCTCCGAGGTGCCCCGGAGGTTCTTCATGATCACCTGGTAGAGGACGGCGCCCATGAGCGGGGCGAACACGCCGAGCACGACGAGCAGCGCCAGCGGCGCCGACCACCCCCAGCCGAACCGCAGTTGCCAGTAGGTGAATGCTCCGAGCATGGCGATGGCGCCGTGCGCGAAGTTGAAGATGCCCGAGGTCGTGTAGGTGACCACCAGGCCGGAGGCGGCGATGCCGTACACGCTGCCGATGACCAGACCCAGGATGGTGAACTGCAGGAACTGCTGCACCCCGATGCCCCTTGCTCAACTCGCGGTCAGGACCGATGCACCGGTGGCGACGGTCACAGCGCAGGGACCCTACCGGCCGGCCCGGAAACCCAACAAGTTCACCGGGTTCAGCGTCGGCGGCGCAGGCGACGCCCACCGGTGGCGGGCCCGGATCAGTTCACCATGCGTCCCGATTCTCCCCAGTAGCGCGCCCGCAGCACCTTCTTGTCGGGCTTGCCGAGGGCGCTCAGCGGGATGGCGTCGACGACGTCGACCGACTTCGGTGCCTGGACGGCGCCCTTGTGCTCCTTGACGAGCTCCATGAGCTCGGCCGGGTCGAGGTCGGCGCCGGGACGCACCACGACCACGGCCTTGACCGCCTCCCCCCACTTGTCGTCGGGCACCCCGATGACGGCGACGGCGGACACCGCAGGGTGCGTGGAGATGACGTCCTCGACCTCGCGGGGGTACACGTTGAACCCGCCGGTGACGATCATGTCCTTCTTGCGGTCGACGATGTACAGGAAGCCTTCGTCGTCGGCGCGGGCCACGTCGCCGGTGTGCAGCCACCCGTGGGCGAAGGCCTCGGCGGTCTGCTCGGGCTTCCCGAGGTACCCCTTCATCACGAGCGGCCCGCGCACGCAGATCTCGCCGGGCTCACCGGGGGGCACCTCGTTGCCCTCGTCGTCGAGCAGGGCGACGTGGACCCACGGCACGGGCCGGCCGCAGCTGGCGAGGCGGCCGAGGTCCTCGGGATCGTGGTCCTCCTTGCGCAGCACGGTGATCGTCATCGGGCACTCGGCCTGACCGTAGAACTGGAAGAAGATCCGTCCCATGCGCTCGACGGCCTCCTTCAAGCGGGTGGGCGACATGGCCGCCGCGCCGTAGAAGACGGTCTCCAGGCTCGACAGGTCGTAGTCGTCGAACCGGGGATGGTCGAGCAGGACGTAGAGCATCGTCGGGACGAGCATCGTGGCGGTGATGCGCTGCTCCTCGACGGTCCGCATGAAGGTCTCGGGGTCGAAGCCGGGCAGCACGGTGAGCGAGCCGCCCCGCAGCAGGGTGGGGGTGAAGAACGCCGCGCCGGCGTGGGAGAGCGGGGTGCAGATGAGGAAGCGGGTCTCGGTGGGCCACTCCCACTCGGCCATCTGGATGGTCGTCATGGCCGCACCGCTGCGGAACGTGCTCATGATCCCCTTCGGCTTGCCGGTGGTGCCACCGGAGTAGGCGATGCCGGCGAGGTCCTCGGGGTCGACGACGGGGGCGACGAGGGGCTTCGGTTCGCAGGCCGCGGCCAGGGCGGTGAGGTCCTCACCGAACTCGGTAGGGCCGAGGGCGAGGAAGTGGCGGATGCCGGGGACGAGCCCGGCGAGCTCGCGGGCCCGGTCGGTGAAGGTGTCCGGGTCGAAGATCAGCGCCTCGGCGCCGCAGTCGGTGAGCACGTAGGCCTGGTCCTCGACCGAGCCCATGGGGTGCAGGGGCGTGCTCCGGGTGGCGTTCATCTGGTTGGCGCCCATGGTGAAGAGCACCTCGGGGCGGTTGAGCGACAGCATCGACGCCTGGGACCCGATGCCCAGGCCCTTGGCCTGCAGCGCCTGGGCGTAGCAGCTGACCGAGGCCGCCATCTCGGCGGCGGTCATGGTGCGCTCGCCGATCACCACGGCCGGGGCGTCGGGGTTCTTGGCGAGGGCGTGGACCATCAGGTCGGCGCCGAACACGGGGCGGTAGAGCATCGAGGGGTCGGTGACGTCGGTCATGCCGGCGAACCTACAGCGCGATCCGCCGGCGTCGCCCGAGTGCGTCGCCGGGCCCGCGTGCGTGGCGTCGAGACGCTCAGCTCGCCCGGGCCGGACGTCGACCGTTGACGCGGGGC
Source organism: Acidimicrobiales bacterium (assembly GCA_025455885.1). NCBI lineage: Bacteria > Bacillati > Actinomycetota > Acidimicrobiia > Acidimicrobiales > Acidimicrobiales bacterium. Next base: position 207,394 of record JALOLR010000003.1, on the reverse strand, counting down.
GGCCGCGCGAAGTCGGCGGCGAGTCGCTCGAGCTGCACCCTCAGGGCCCGCAGGTCGCTCCCACCCCAGTCGGAGAACGTCTCGGCGATGATCTGGTCCGTCGCGTCACGGTAGGACTCGTAGGCCTCGGTGCCGCGGGAGGTGAGGGCCACGATGCCGGCGCGTCCGTCGGTGGGGTCGGCGGCCCGGTCGACGTAGCCGCTCTCGACGAGTTCACGGATCTCGCGGCTGATGAGCGGCGCCTCGAGGTCGGTGAGACGGGCGAGCGACGACAGGCGGACCGGGCCGGACTTGCGCAGCGCCGAGAGGATGGAGATGGCCGGTCGGGAGAGCGACAGCCCGGCCCGCTCGGCCCGGATCCTCGCCGCCTCCCGCCCCGTGCTGATGCGCCCGATCCGGGTGATCGCCTCCTCCACCCGCCGAAGGTCATCGAGTCTGCTCATCGCCGGCGAACCTAGCAGCGGTCGCCCCCGTGATGTGACGGATGACACGTCACGGCTGTGACCTGCGAGAACACCCCGCCACGGCCTCGTCACGGGGCCGCGCCGAGAGCGTGGCTGACACGGATGTCAGTCCCAGTAGGTGCCGTCGACCATCTGCTGGAGGAGCTTGCGGAACATGATGTGGTCGTCGGGGTCGGCCGGGGCCTCGGACTGGCCGTAGACCACCCCACGGGTGCCGGTGCGCACCGAGACGATGGCGAAGCGCAGGGCGGCGAAGACCTCGAACCACTCCAGCGCCTCGACCGGTCGACCGCTGAGCTTGGTGTAGAGGGCGGCCATGTCCTCGCGGCGCATGAAGTCGGGCAGGCCCGGGAAGCCGTAGGTCTCCGCCATGTCCTGGAAGAACTTGTGCAGGAAGATCATCCAGGCGAGGTCGACCTCGGCCGGACCGACCGAGGCCATCTCCCAGTCGAGCACCGCGGTGGGCTCGGTGCCGTCCCACAGCATGTTGCCGATGCGGGCGTCGCCCCAGTTGAGGACGCTCGGGTTCTCGAGCGTCGGGCGGTGGGCATCGAGCCAGTCGAAGGTCGCCTCGATGAGCGGGTAGGTCACCCCGTCGCGGGCCCACTCGTAGTAGTTGCGTTCGTGGCCGAGGTGCTGGTCGAGGTGGCTGTCGCCCTCGTCGGGACGCTCGAGGAACGAGAGGTCGGCGTTGTCCGGGCGCAGGTCGTGGAGTCGCACGAGCACGCTGACGGCGTTGCGCTGCATCACGGCGCGCTCGTCATCGGTCATGTCGAACACCCACCCGCCGAAGGGATAGGGCGGCACGTCGGAGGGCGCCCGGCCCTCCACGCGGCGCATGACGAGGAACTGGGACTCGAGGACGCTCTCGTCGAGCACCAGGTACGGGACCTCGGGGACGGGCACGTCGGTGCGTTCGCCGACGAGGCGCATCGCCTTGGCCTGGAGCTCGATGTCGTAGTGCTGGAAGACCGGCACCAGCGACGGCAGGGGGGCGAGGCGGGCCACGAGCCGGTCGACGGTGCCACCGTGGGCGATGTCGAAGAGCACGCTCTCGCTCGACATCCCGTTGTCGGGGGCCGACACCGACACCAAGGTGGCGTCGGGGGCGATCTCGGACTGCGCCCACTTCTCCAGGCTGACCCCCACCTCCTCGGCGTCACGGCGCCACGGGGTGTCGATCTCCATTGGTGCGTTCTCGTCGGCCATGGCGTGTGACGTTAGTCAACCCCCGGCCGGCCCCGGTCGTCGCTCTGCGCCCTCAGTCCGCGGTCGGCTCCCGCGGGACGAGGGCGTCGACGAGGGCGTTGAGCGCCACCGCGAACAGCCGATCGAAGTCGGTGGGCGCGGCGAGGGCCTCGACCAGCTCGGGGTCGTCGGCGTCGGGCGGCCAGAGGTCCCCGGCGTTCACGGCCGCCGGGCTGCGGTCGGCGGCCCGCTCCAACAGGACCGAGCCCACGACGTGGGTGGAGATGGCCCGCAGCGCCAGCGCGGCGTCCTTGCCGCGCACACCGACCGTGGCCAGCTCGGCGGCCATCACCTGCTCGACGGGCAGGAACATCGCCGGGGTGCGCCCCCGGTCGTGGGCCAGGCCGATGAGGTGCGGTCGATCGCGGAGGCGGGCGCGCAGGCTCTCGGCCAGGGAGGTGATCCGCTCCCGGGCCGTGGCGCCGCTCGGCCGCAACGTGCCCATGTCGACCACCAGGCGGTCCACCAGGGCGTCGAGGAGGGCGTCGCGGTTGCCGACGTGCCAGTAGATGGCGGTGACGGCCACGCCCAGCTCGTCGCTCAACCGACGCATGGTGAGCGCGTCGATGCCATGGTCCTCGACGAGCCCCATGGCCGTGTGCACCACGGCGTCGCGGGTGACCGGCGGCCGCGACGCCGACGACGCGTCGGCGCGCGCGGGAGCCGTCCCGGTCGTCGGCGGCGGACCGGGTCGGCGACGGGCGGCGCTCACCCCGTCAGCTCTGCATCCCGGGCAGCAGCGGGAAGTCGTGACCGGTCAGCCAGTGGCGGCCGACCTCCTTCACCGGTGCCCACCTCTCCGTGAGGTCGGCGGCGGTCCGACCCTCGCCCAGCTGCCCGAGGTCGGTCGGGGTGGGCCCGACCTTGTCGGCGATGGGCCGCAGTGCGGCGAGATCGAAGCCGAACGTGTCGGCGGCGGCCATGCCGAGCATGCGACGGGACTCGTCGATCGGGATGTCGAAGAAGGTCTTCTTCAGCCACTCGTTCGTGTTCGGCCAGGTGCCCTCGGGGTGCGGGAAGTCCGTGCCCCACAACATGTTGTCGATGCCGATCTCGTAGCGCTGACCGAGCTCGCGGCGCTTCACGTTGGCCAGCCCGGTGAAGCAGTTCCGGTCGACCATCTCGCTGGGGAGCAGATCGCCCAGGGCCGCCTTGAACGGGCTCTGGCTGAGCTTGGAGGCTCCGCGCGAGCCGAGCAGGAGACGGTCCCAGGACCACAGCAGCCCGGGGAGCCACCAGCACCCGCCCTCGGTCACCCCGAAGCGCAGGCCCGGGAAGCGGTGGAAGGCCCCCGACCACAACATGAACCACAACGGGCGCGCCGGCCACCACGTGACCTCGGTGACGTAGATGCCGAGGTGGTCGCCGTACTCGTCGCGCGACGCCGACCCCGAGTGGGTGACGATCGGCATCTGGAGCTCCTCGCACAGCGCCCACACCGGGTCGTACTTCGTGTCGTGGTAGGGCGTCTGGTTCACCCACATGGCCGGGATCATCACTGCGCCGAGGCCGTGCTCCTTGGCCCAACGGATCTCGGCGAGCACCTTGTCGACCTCGACGGTGATCGGGACGAGGGCCACGCCCTTGCGGCGCTCGGGGCTGTGCGAGCACAGCTCGGCGAGCCAGCGGTTGTGGGCCTTGGCCCCGGCCATGCCCAGCTCGGGGTCGAGGTCGCCGGAGAGGCCCAGGCCGGCGCCGAAGGGCACGCAGGTGCGGCTCTCCACCGCGTCGGCGTCGGGGTACACGACCTCGGCGGACACCCCGTCGTTGTCGAGGGCCTGGTCGCGCTTGATGGCGTCCCACCCGCCGGCGAGCTCCTCGTCGTGGTCCTCGAACCACTTCTTGGCGTAGTCGTCGTTGCGCACGCCCATCCTGGTGGCCGCCTCGACCTGTTCGTGGCGCTCGGCGAGGAACTGGTCGAACTGCGGGTGGTACCTCGATTCGAGGTACTCCCGGTACTCCTCGGTGGGCAGTCCGGCGTGGGAGTCGGCGGCGATGATCAGGTAGGGATCGTCGTCGGCGAAGGCCTGGGTGCTGCTCGGTGCGGGGGTGGTGGGGCTGGTCGACATGGGGGCCTCCTGGCCTTACTCGCCGCCGGTGACGGAGAGGTCGTCGTAGCGCTGGTGGACAAAGGGCATGAGGGCGTCGCCGTCGACGGTGCCGACGATCTCGCCGCGCTGGACCGTCGCCCGCTCGCCGAGCTCGATCGACACGATCCGTCCGACCGGGAAGTCGGCGACGGGGTCGAACTTCGACTCGCGCAGGGTCACGGTGCCGTCGACCTTGTTGAGCGCCCGCGTCTGCTCGTCGCGGTAGCAGTACACGAGCGAAGGCGGCGCGTCGAAGCCCTTGCCTGACGGGTCGAGCAGGAACTTGAAGTAGAAGTCCACCCGGTGGTCGTCGGGCGGCAGGGGCTCGTCGGGGCCGACGGTGCCGCTCACCTCGACGAACTCGACACCCATGCGGGCGAACACGCCCTTCACGGCGTCGCCGTGGCGTTCGAGGGTGATCGAACCCAGCTTCTTCGGCTCCCCGTAGGTCTCACGACCGCCCACGACGGCCTGCTCGGTGGCCATGGGCATGACCAGCGGGTAGTACCCGACCTGGTCCTCGTGACGGGCCGACACCGCGAACGTGCCCGCCCCGAACGGCGGGATGCCCCGACCCATGTCGACCGTGGCCAGGGTGACCTTGGCCAGCGCCTCGTCGGCGGGCACCAGCGGTGGCGGGAGCACCTGGGCGACGGCCTCGGCGTCGGTCTCGAACACCGCGGTGAGCACCGTGGCCCACGTGGGCGTGGTGGTGGCCTCGAGCTCGCGGTTGCGCATCTCCTCGGGTCGCTTGGCCCCGTAGCGGATCCGTCCCATCGATGTCCTCCCCTTCCTGCGCCACCCGTGGCGGCGGACGTGTGCGCCGGCGGCGCCGATCGCCGCCGGGGACTGCGGCGTGACTACTCGGCGGCGGTGGCGAAGTCGTACCCGATGAAGGCCGGGCACTTGTCGGCCTCGATCGGCACCTCGCCGGGCACCAGCGGACGATCGACGTCGGCGACGCGCGGCCCCACCTGCTGGGCGAGCGGACGGAGCGCCTCGAGGTCGAAGCCGTACAGGGCTGCCGCGTTGCCGCCGAGCATCATCGCGACCTCGTCGTGGGGCACGCCGGCGAACGAGCCCCGGATGGCCTCGAGCGAGAACGGGTAGCTGGCTTCCTTGTGCGGGTAGTCGCTGCCCCACATGATGCGGTCGACACCGACGGAGTGGCGCAGGCCGACCTCCTGGGGACGGATGAAGCTGGCCCCGAGGTGGCACTGGCGGGCCCAGTACTCACTGGGCTTCAGCGACATCGACCCGACGACCTCGCGACCCCAGACCTGCTCCTGGGAGCCGCCGGCGGCGCCCATCCGCCCCCAGAAGTAGTCGAGGCGCAGGAGCTCCTCGGGCACCCACGCCGAGCCCTGCTCGGTGAAGACGAGCTGCATGTCCGGGTGGCGCTCGAAGACGCCGCCGACGAGCAGGTGGGTGAGGGCCCGGTGGGCCCACCAGGACACCTCGAGCAGGAACACCACCGCGTCCTGCGGTGTCGGGCCCATCGGCGGGGCGGCGCTGCCGGTGTGGTGGTTGACCGGCATCCCGAGCTCCTCGCACACCTGCCAGAGCGGCTCGTAGTAGGGGTCGTAGAGCTGGGGCAGCCCGAGACCGGGGGGTGTGCCCGGCAGGAGCACGCCCCCGTGGAGCCCCACCTCGCGGGCCCAGCGAATCTCGGCGACGGAGGCCTCGATGTCGTGGAGGGTGATCTGTACGACCCCGGCGCGCCGGCCGGGCTTGTCGGCGCAGAAGTCGGCCAGCCAGCGGTTGTGGGCCTGCAGGCCCGCCCAGCGGCGGGTGTTGTCCTCGGCGGTGACGGCGGGGGGCTGCGCGGTGAGCGAGCCCTTCGGGAAGAACGGCGGGATGGTGTTCGGGAAGAGCACCTCGGCCACCTGGCCGTCGGCCTCGAGCTCGGAAGCGCGGCGGTCGCTGTTCCAGTTGCGCTCGCCGTCGGGGCCGAGCAGGTCCTCGTAGGTCACCTCGTAGTCGGCCGCCCACGCGTCGAACTCGTCGTGCCACCTCGACTCGAGGTAGGGCTTGTAGCCCTCCATGAAGGCCCCGCAGTGGCCGTCGGCGGAGATGACGACGTAGCGCTCGTCGGCGTCGGACATGGTGGGCACCTCTCGCAGACCGTGCGGCGACCCCATCGGCGCCGTCGTGACACCGGTCACCGTAGCGCTGTTACAGAGGGGTCGCCCAGTCGGGCCGCGGGTTCCTACCGGCGCGCCTTCGGCAAACCGAGGTGGCGCTCCGCGATGTTGTTGCGGTTGATCTCGGTGGTGCCGCCGTAGATCGTCGTGACCGGGGCGTGGCGGGCGTCGTACTCGATGAACCCGTGCGCCGCCGCGCCTGGCTCGTGGAACTGCAGGAGCCCGGCCGGCCCGGCGATCTCCTGGAACGCCTTGCTCGCCCGTTGGTAGGCCTCGCTGGCGAAGACCTTGGTCATGGAACCCTCGAGACCGGGCATGCCGCCGGTGGCGGCGATCCACGCAGAGCGCTGCGTGAGCAGGGTGGCGACCTGCATGTCGATGGCGCTGCGCGCCATCTGCTCGCGCACGGCCGGATCGCGGTCGAGGCCCACCTCGGCGGCCCAGTGCCGGAAGTGACGCAGCAGCGGCACTGCGGCGTTGGTGCCACCCATCACCCCCCGCTCGAAGGCGAGAGCGACGGTCATGGTGCGCCACCCGCCGTTCACCTCGCCAAGCACCGCGTCGTCGCCCACCCGCACGTCGTCGTACCAGGTGGCGTTGGTGCGCTCGGTGGCCATGGTGTGCACGGCCTCGACGGTGATCCCGGGCGTGTCCATCGGCAGGATGAACATGGTCAGGCCCTTGTGCTTGGGCAACTCGGTGTCGGTGCGGGTGAGCAGGATCAGCCAGGTGGCCTCGTGGGCCATGGTCGTCCACATCTTGGCGCCGTTGATCACCCACTCGTCACCGTCACGGACGGCCCTGGTGGTGATGCCGGCCACGTCGGAGCCGTGGTCGGGCTCGCTGTAGCCCATGCACACCAGGGCCTCGCCGGAGACGATCGACGGGATGATGCGGGCCTTCTGCTCGTCGGTGCCGACGGCGTTCACGACGCCGGCGATCATGAGCGCCACTGCGAGTCCGTCGATCGGTGCGCTGGCCTTCTCGAGCTCGTTGAACAACACCCACAACTCGATCGGGTCACCCTTGCCGAGACCGGGTACGGCCCGTTCCAGGAATCCCCGCTCGGCCAGCGCGAGGTTGAGCCGCGGTGCGTCGAAGGTGCCCGTGGCGTGCATCCGATCGACGTCTGCCGCCGTGAACGACTCGGCGACGATCTTGCGGATCGTGCGGCGGTAGTCCTCGACCTCGGGTGGCAGGGAGAAGTCCATCAGTGCTCCAGGAGGGTGGTGGTCAAGCCAGTGAGTCGGTTCATGATCGGGTCACGACCCGGAGTCGACGGCTCCGAAGAGCTGGTCGGCGAGATGGAGGCACTCGGCGGCAGGGGAACCGGCGACGAGGCGCCAGCCCCGAGCCCGGCGGTAGTAGAGCTGGATGTCGTACTCCTCCGCGAAGCCGTACCCGCCGTGGTAGTGCAGGCTCCTGTCGGTGGCCACCGCTGCGGCGTCGCCCGCGAACACGAACGCCATGGAGGCGAGCGTGGCACGGTCGCTGTAGTCGTTGTCGTCGAAGTCGACGACACCGCGCTCGGGACCGAGGCCCGCAGCCCAGGCCGCCTTGTGGGCGAGCATGCGGCCCCCGTCGACGAGGACGGGCAGATCGGCCAAGCCGTGCTGGACGGCCTGGAAGGATCCGACGGGGACGCCGAACTGCTCGCGCTCCATCACGTACTGCACCCCCATGCGCATGGCCTGCTCGGCCAGGCCCACGAGTGCGGCGGCAGTCAGGATGCGCCACTCGTCGAGGACCACGGCGAAGCCCGACGCGGGGCCCAGCACGGTGCGATCGCCATCTCGGGCGGAGCGGTCGGCGAGCGGTGCCGAGGCGTGGTTGCGCGGCCCGGTACCGGGTGGGGACTGCCGCACGGCGACGAGCTCGTCGCCCTCGACCCCGATCACGACGTCGGCCACCGCTCCGGCGGGAACCAACGTCCAACGGCCTTCGCCGTCGGCAGGGTGCAACGCGATGGTGGCGACCACCTCGCCGGCGACGAGGTCGTCGGCCGGCCAGGCCCGGGCGGCGACCATGTGCTCGACGAGCGGAACCGGCGCGATGGCCCGGCCCACGCACTCGGCGACGACGACGAGGTCGGCGAGGGCCGCACCGCCACCGCCCGCGTCGGCGCCCACACCCATCCCGGCCGCACCCAGGGCCACGACCGCCGACCACAGGTCGGGATCGAACCCCAGCGGTTCGGCCGCCCGCGCCACCGACGGCGGCGCCTCTTTCGTGAAGAAGCCGTCGAACAGCTCCCGGATCGACTCCTGGTCGTCGGTGAGTCCGAGGTCCACGCTCATCGATCGGTCACTTCCTGCTCACGCGCCGCGCCGGCTCGTCGTCTCCGACCCCCATCATCGCCGACCCACGAGGTCGCCTCCACATCGACGGCGCACCTCGAGCGACGGGCCGGGTCAACGCAGCAGGGTCCAGGCAACGACGAATGCCACACCGTTGGTGGCCAGGTGGGCGATCACCGGCGCCACCAGGCTTCGCGACCGCAGCCGGAGCCAGCAGAACACCAGACCGGCGACGAAGGTGACGGCCACCGAGCCGACGACGACCAGCACCTGACCGCCGGTGGACTCGGTGGTCCCGGCGAGCTGAGCGTTGGCGGTCATCGTGCCGAGCGTCGGCGAGATGTGCCAGACCCCGAACAGCGCCGACGAGACCAGCGTCGCCCGCCACGCCCCCCAGGCATCTCGGCCGACGCCGAGGAGGATCCCCCGGAAGGCCAGCTCCTCGGGCAGCACCGTCGCCACCAGGATGACGAACGCGACCTCGACCACCATCGTCGGCAGCGAGACGTCGGCCCGACTGTCGTCGAGGAAGCCGGACGTGGCGGGCACGATCGCCGCCAGCACCACCGCGACGAGGACGAGGAGGAACGCACCTGCTCCCCACGCCAGACCGGTGCGGGCGTCGCTCCGACGCAGCCCGAGCTGGTCGCGGGTGGCGCCGGTCCACCACGCGCCGACCGCCAACACGACGAGGAGACCGACGGCGGCGAGGTCGTCGAACGACCCGAAGGCGCCGAGCCCCCGCGTGATGTTGAACACCGCCAGGACCACGGCGGTGACCACGAAGATCGCCACGGGCCGCTCCCGGGCCGCGACCCGCGCCCGCCGCCCTACCACCGGTTCGCGGACCGCCACCCCGGCTCAGCTCGAGGAAGCGCCCTCGGCGTAGGCCGAGAGGACCGTGCGGAGCTGCTCGGTGCGAGCCGCCGACCACGCGTCGGGGGCGGCCACGAGCGTCCATGCGTCGGCCATGTTCGGGTCGTAGTTGTGGCCGTAACCGGGGGCGGCGCTGAAACCTGCCATGAGATCGAAGACCTCCTGGACCAGGGTCACCCCAGGCGCCCACAGGAGCGGCTCCGGGACACCGATGCCGGTGGGCGCGTCCATCCACGGCGGCTTGGCGGTGAGGCTCGCCGTGCTGGCCCAGGTGACCGGATCGGTGGGGTGGGTGGCGTAGACGACCGGTCGGCCGGACAGCCGACCGGGTGCCGGCGGCGCCCCGGGCGTGCCGGTGAGCGTGACCGAGTCGAACTCGGGGGCCCACACCGGTGACCCCCCGGTGCGCTCGTCGAGCACCTTGCCCCAGATCGGGTTGGCGAACGTCGGCCCCGCCCAGAGGACGGCGTCGACGGCAGCCGTGGCGGCGGCGATCGACGACTCGGCGTCGCCGGTGGCGAACGTCGCCTCCGACCCGTAGGACCCGAGGCTCAGACCGAACTGGACGAGCCGGGGCCGCTGGTCCTCGGGGAGCTGCGACCACCGGGCGATGACGGCGTCATTGAGCGCCTCGGACGACTCGGCCGCCTTGTCCAGGTCGACGAGGAAGGAGATCCAGCTCGGGAGGTAGGAGTACTGGGAGGCGACGATCGCGGTGTCGCCGGCGTTGAGGTACTCCACCGCGGCGGCCGACACCGGGTCGACCCACCCCGTGCCGGTGACGGTGGCAACGACGAGCACGGATCGGTCGAAGGCGCCGGTGCGCTCGAGTTCCTCGACGGCCAGCTGGGCCTGCGCCTCGAACCCGTCGGCCGACTGCAGGCCGGCATAGACGCGGATCGGCTCCTGGGCGGTCACCCCGGGGGCCGCGAAGGCCTGGAGGTCGGCCACGGTGGGGCCGCCGCCGGTGAAGTTGCGGCCCTCGTACCCGAGGGTGTCCCACGCCGCCTCCGACCCGGGGCCGCCCGAGCGGAGCGGGGACGTCGGTTGGGCGATGCCCGGCGGGGTCTCGTCGTCGAAGGTCGAGAAGCTCTCGTTCACCCGGTCGAGCAGCTCGCGGGCGACGACGTCGCGGGTGAGGACCACCCCGCCGACGACGACCACCACCACGGTGATCGCCACGGCCGCCCATCGAGGGACGTACCGCGTGATGCGACGGTCCAGCCGGCGCACCGCCCACGCCAGCGTGCGACCGACGACGAACAGCACCGCACCGACGAGGGCGGCGACGACCACGACCACCAGGATCTGCGCGGGCGAGATGGTGGACATCCCGATCCCCCGGCGCTGCTCGTTCTGCCAGGTCGCCCACGCCCCGAGGGCGACGACCACGACGATGCCGGCGACGGCGGCGAAGATCCGCCGTCCGTACGGGAGCACCGTCGGGACCGGACGGCCGGCCAGCCCCCAGCCGACCCGCGCCACCCACGCCAGGACCGCGCCGACGACGAGCCAGACCGAGACCGAGACCGCGGTGATGACACCCTGGGCCCAGCCGGCGCGGGGCAGGAGGGTGGGGAACACCGACACCCATCCGGCGAGCAGCCCCAGCCAGCAGGCGACCGGGGCCACCGGCGCCCGGAGGGCGTCACGCCAGCGCTGCGGCGCGGCGATCGCCTCGACGGGGCCCTGGGGCGCGGACCGGGCGGCGGTCTGCGGGAGATCGGTCACCCCGCCGACGCCGTCTCCTTGGCCCAGCGGTAGTCGGCCTTGCCCGCCGGGGAGCGCTTGATGGCCTCGACGAAGGTGACGGCCTTCGGGGTCTTGTAGCGGGCGATGGTCGAACCGCAATGAGCGGCCAGGTCGTCGACCGTCGGGCGCGCGTCGCCCCTGGGCGCCACCACGGCCACGACGCGCTCCCCCCAGCGCTCGTCCGGCACCCCCACGACGAGCGCGTCGAACACCCCGGGATGGCTCTTGAGCGCCTCCTCGACCTCCTCGGGGTACACCTTCTCGCCGCCGGTGTTGATGCACTGCGAACCCCGACCGAGGAGGGTCACGACCCCGTCGTCGTCGATGGTGGCGAAGTCGCCGGGCACCGACCAGCGGTTGCCGGCGGCATCGGTGGGAAAGGTCGCCGCGGTCTTCTTCTCGTCCTTGTAGTACCCGAGGGGGATGTGGCCGGTGCGGGCCAGCAGGCCGACGACGCCGGGGCCGACGGGCTCGAGCGCGTCGTCGAGCACGTTGAGCTCGGGTCCGACGACGAAGCGGCGCGGACCGCCCTCGGCGCTCATGCCCCCGGCGCCCGTCTCCGAAGCGCCGTAGCTGTCCATGATGGCGACGTGGGGGATCAGGGCCTTGAGCTGGTCCTGGACCGCCGGGGAGAACACGCCGCCGCCGGAGCCGATGCGGAACATGCCGGAGAGGTCGTAGGTGCGGGTCCCGTCGGCGAGGGCGTCGGCGAGCGGGCGAGCCATGGCGTCGCCCACGAGGGTGATGCCCATGCACTTCTCGCGCTCGGCGAGCTCCCACACGGCGTGGGGGTCGAGGCCGTGCTCGGTGTAGAGGGCCACACCGGCGCCGGCGAAGATCATGTTGCCCATGCCCCACTGCGCGGCGCCGTGCATGAGCGGGGCGATGAGGAGGCTGGGGCGGGCGAACTCCTCGGGCAGGGATCGCTCGACGATCTCCTCGGGGCTCGAGACCGGGTCCGGGCCGAGGCCCGACGAGAGGGCCGCGAAGAACAGGTCCTCGTGGCGCCACATCACACCCTTCGGCATCCCCGTGGTGCCGCCGGTGTAGAGGAAGTACAGGTCGTCGTTCGAGCGCTGGTTGCCGAGGGCCTCCCCCGACTGGGCCGAGACCAGGTCCTCGTAGCTGCCGGCCGCCCCTGCGTCGTGATCGGTGCCGTCCTCGAGCACGAGGGTGGTCGTCAGCTTCGGGAGCTTCGGCGCCACCTCGGCCATCACCGGCGCGAAGCCCCGCTCGAACACGACGACCTCGGCGTCGGAGTTCTCCAGCACGTACTCCAGCTCGTGTGCGACGTAGCGGTAGTTCACGTTGATCGGCACGACCCGCGCCTTGGCCGCCCCGAAGAACAGCTCGGCCCACTCGGCGCGGTTCCAGGAGTAGATCGCCACCTTCGCCCCGGGTTCGAGGCCGAGGTCGAGCAGCATCCGGGCCACCTGGTTGGTGCGCCGGTCGAACTCGGCGAAGGTGTAGCGGACGTCGCCGGCCACGAGCGCCAGGCGGTCGGGCACGCTGGCTGCGACGATCTCGAGCAGGTCACCCAGGTTGTAGGTGCGCGTCGGTGCGGCGGTGTCGGACATCGGTGGTGCTCCCCGGGTGGTGCGCAAAGGCGTCGGCTGATCGTCGGATCGAGAGGCTACGGCACGCGCCGAGCGCGCTCAGTCGGCGGCGTCGATGGCCGCGAAGTCGGGCTCGCGCTTCTCGGCGAAGGCCGCCAGCGCCTCGAGGTTCGCCGGCGCGCCCATGAGCTCGCCGAACGCCGCGTCCTCACGTGCCCGGGCGGCCTCGATCTCGGCACGGAACGGCGCCACGATCGCCGCCTTCGAGATGACCAGGGAGTCGATGGGCTTGGCGGCCAGCACGCGGGCGTGGCGGAGGGTGACCTCCATCAGCTCGTCGGGCTCGCACAGCTTCCAGGCCAGGCCCATCTCGTGGCACTCCTCGGCGGACAGCCACTCGGAGCTGAGCAGCGCCCAGGTGGCTGCCTGGCGTCCGAGCAGGCGCGGGAACGTGAAGCTGCTGGCCGCCTCCGGCGCCACCGCCAAGCTGGTGAACGGGCACTTGAGGCGGGCCTCGGTCGACATGAACACCAGGTCGGCGAAGCCCACGATGGTGGCGCCGATGCCGAGGCCGAGGCCGTTGACGGCGAGGAGCAGCGGCTTCGGGAACTCGGCGAGCCGGTCGATCATGCCCGGGAAGCCGTGACGGCCGGGGACGAAGCCGTCACCCATCCGCGCCGCCATCTCCAACAGGTCGGTGCCGGCCGAGAAGGCGCCTTCGGAGCCGGTGATCACCACGACCGCCACGGTGCGATCAGCGGCGGCGTCGATGAGGGCGTCGGTGGTGGCGTCGTAGAGCGCCTCGTTGAAGGCGTTGCGGGCCTCGGGGCGGTCGAGGGTGAGGACCCGCACCCGGTCGGTGTCGTGGATCTGCAGCACGGCGACCGGCCCCTCAGCCGTTCACGAGCTCGGCGGCCTGGCGCAGCGCGTCCGGGCCGCGAGGGGCGATCATCAGGGTGGTCACCGGGCTGTCGCGCCACGCCTCGAGGCGCTCCTTGATGCGACCGGCCGGGCCCACCAGGGAGATCTCGTCGGCGAAGGCGTCGGGCACGGCGGCGATGGCCTCGTCGCGCTTGCCCTCGAAGAAGAGGTCCTGGATGCGGTACGCCTCCTCCTCGTAGCCCATCCGGGCCATCAGCTTGGTGTGGTAGTTCTGGCCCTTGGCGCCCATGCCGCCGATGTAGAAGCCGAGCGCCGCCTTGACCGGCCACAGCCCGGTGGCCACGTCGTCGGTGACGTTGAAGGTGACGAGGGCGTTGATCTGGAAGTCGTCGCCCGCGTCGACGAGCTGGTCGGCGTAGACCTCCTGGCGGTACGGCGAGTAGTAGAGCGGCAGCCACCCGTCGGCGATCTGGGCGGTCTGGGTGACGTTCTTCGGGCCCTCGGCCCCGATGAAGATCGGGATCTGCGAGCGCAGCGGGTGGGTCATGATCTTGAGCGGCTTGCCGAGCCCGGTGGACTCGGGTCCGTTGTAGGGCATCGGGTAGAACTCGCCGTCGTTGGTGAGTGGGCCCTCGCGCAGGAACGCCTTGCGGATGATCTCGACGTACTCACGGGTGCGGGCCAACGGCTTGTTGGCGGGGCGGCCGTACCAGCCCTCGACGACCTGGGGGCCCGAGACGCCGAGGCCGAGCATCATGCGCCCGTTGGAGAGGTGGTCGAGGGTCATGGCGGCCATGGCCGTCGCGACCGGCGTGCGGGCCGAGAGCTGCACGACCCCGGTGCCGAGCTTGATTCGCTCGGTGTGGGCGGCGATCCAGGCCAGCGGGGTGAAGGCGTCGGACCCCCACGACTCGGCGGTCCACACCGAGTCGAAGCCCACCGCTTCGGCCTCGCGGGTGAGCTCGACGATGTTGTCGGGCGGCTGCGCCGTCCAGTAGCCCCACACCAGTCCCAACTTCATGTCCACTCCCCATCTGCGCCCGGTGCGGCGCTCACGATGCTGTGTCCGATCCTCGCCGCTGCACCAACCGGTCGGCAAGCGGTGCCTCCCCGAGATCGGCCCGTCCCTCAGTTCCGGGAGGGTGCGGGCGAGGTGTCCGCCCTGGGCACCCCGGGTGCCGGCGGCACGCCGATCATCACCGACACGAAGCGGGCCGGAGCGTCCCCGACGGCGCGCCACCGGTGCCAGGTGCCCCGCTGCACCACCGTGTCGCCCGGGCCGAGGAGCACGGCCCCGCCGTCCGGCAGCTCGAGCTCGACCCGACCCTCGACGATCACGCCGAGGTCGATGGTGTCCGTGCGGTGCAGCGACGGGTCGTCGGGATCGTGGTGGCCGGTGGTGCGCATGCCGGGCGCGAGGACCGCCATGCGGGCACCGAGGTCGGGGTGGCGTTCCCCGAGCGCGTCGCGGGCTGCGCCACCGGGCAGGACGACGTGGACGAACGACACCCCGTCGCCGAGCGGTCGGAGCTGGATCCAGGGCCTGACGGGGTCACCTCCCTGGAGCGGGGATCGCAGCGGGCCGCCGGTGGACCAGAGCGCCCCGTAGCCCATCGCTCCGCCTGCGAAGGCGAAGGTGCCTGGCGCTTCGCCGTCGACGACCACGACGCTGTGTCCCGCGGCGTCGAGGCCGGTCACGACCCGGCGGGGTCCGACGCCGGCTGGTGCGACCGTGCCTCTCGGCGCCAGATCGGCGGCCGGCCACGTGCCCGGTGACGGCCGCAGCATCACGACCGAGTACGTCGTGGGACGTCCGTCGAGGACCCGCCAGCGGTGGGCGGTGCCCCGCTGCACCACGACGTCGCCGGGCCCCAGGTGCACCCGACCCTCGTCGAGCTCGAGCTCCACCCGACCGTCGAGCACGGTCATCAGGTCGAGGGTGTCAGTGGTGTGCATGCCCCGCCGCCCACCCGACGCCGCTTCGTCACCGGCCACGCCGAGGAACTGGGCCTCGACCGGCAGGGCCGGATCAGGGGCCGGGAGGCGGATGATCCTCCAGGTCGCCCCGCCGGGGGGCGGTTCGAGGGTGAAGGCGTCGTCCAGGGCGTCGGCACCGTCGTGCACCGTGGCCGGCGATCCGGTGAGGGCCCAGAGGTTGGCCACCCCGGTGCCGTCGGGCGCGGTCACCAGCCCCGGGGGCGGTCCGTCGGCGACGAACGTCGATCGACCGTCCGCATCGAGCGCGGTCACCACCCGTCGTACGGCGAACTCCCCCACTGGCCCCCCTCGGGCTCGTCGGCCCGGAGACCTTCCCACGATCCGCTCCGGACGTCGTGCGGACGAGCGGGGTCAGTCGCCCAGGTCGGGCACCCAGACAGCGCCGTTGATGTGGCTGCCGCCGTCGGCGAAGAGGGTGTTGCCGGTGATGTACCGGCTGTCCTCGCCGGCGAGGAAGAAGGCCACCGGCGCGATGTCGTCCTCGGGGTCGCCGAGGCGGCCCATGGGGTTGGCGGCCTCCGACTCGCGGGCCACGTCCGGCGCCATCTCCTCGAACATCTTGAACGCCGCGGTCTTGGCCCCGGGGCAGATCACGTTGGCGGTGATCCCGAACGCCGCCCACTCCCGCGCCGCAGTGCGGGTGATGGTGCGCAGCGCCTCCTTGGTGGCGTTGTAGTGCACCGATCCCATGTGGGCGTTCACGCCGTTCAGGGAGCAGATGTTGATCACCCGGCCGTAGCCCGCGGCACGCATGTGCGGGAACGCCGACTGCATGGCCCAGAGCGGGCCCATGGCGTTCATGTGCCAGGCGTGGTCCATGGCGTCGTCGGGCATCTGGTCGACCCGCTTGAGGCCGGCACGGTCGCCACCCCAGGCGTTGTTGACGAGGATGTCGATCGCGCCCCACCGTTCCACGGCGAGGGCCACCATGGCCTCGTTGTCCGGCTTGAGGGTGGCGTCGGTGTGCAGGAACTCGGCGTCGACGCCGAACTCGGCGGTCAGCTCGTCGGCGACGGCCGCACCCTTCACGTCGTCGATCTCGGCGACCACGACCCGGGCGCCCTCCCGGGCGAAGCGCCGGGCGATGCCGTGGCCGATGCCGTCCCCGGCGCCGGTGATGACCGCCACCCTGTCCTGCAACCGTCCCATGGGATCCCCCTCGCGTGTCCGGGTCCCCACGGCCCGGGTTCCCGCAGAGTAGTTGAGCGGGTCAACGACATCGGCCCGGGACGCGCCGGAGGCCCGCTCTGAGCGGGCCTCCGACTCGTCGGGCTCTCGTTCGGAACGCTGCGGGGCTCAGCCGGTGAAGCGGGGCGTCGCCACCGTCGCCTGTGCCGCCGGGGCCGGCGTCGTCGGGGGCGCCGGAGGGGCGGGGTCCTCACAGCCCCCGGCCTGGGGATCGTACGTGATGCTCAGGGCGCCGTCGCCGCTCACCACGGCGGTCTCGAACGTGGCGTCGCTCGGGCCGAAGCCGGAGCCGCCGCCACCACCACCGGCCGCGCCTTCCTCGTCGCCGTCGCCGGCGCCACCGCCACCGCCGTACCAGCCGCCGCCCCCACCGCCGCCACCGTCGTTGGCGCTCTCGACGTCGTCGCCGCCGCCCTCGCCGCCGATGCCGAAGGTGCCGTCACCACCGGGGCCGAAGCCAGGGGGAAGGACGCCGCCGGCGCCGCCGGCGCCCTGGGTCCCGCCGCCGCCGCCCTGGCCGTCGTTGTCACCGCTCGTGCCGTCGGAGCCGGCCACACCTTCGAGACCGCCGCCACCACCACCCGAGCCGGCTCCGTCGTCGAAGTCACCCCCGGCGCCGCCACCGCCGCCGGCGACCACCACCCGGGCGTCGAGCCCGTCACCGCCCTGGCGGACGTCGGTGGCGCCCCCACCGCCCCCTCCACCGTCGTTCCCGTCGAGGGCGGGGAATCCGCCGTCGGCCCCGCCGTTGAAGCCTCCTGCCCCGGGCCCGGTGTTCAGGTCGGACTCGCCGCCCTCACCGCCGACGGTGACGAGCAACGACTCGCCCGGACTGACCGTCAGGATCGCGGTCGTACGGCCGCCGAGGCCACCCGTCACCGCAGAGGACTCCGCGGGGCCGCCGCCCTGCGCGCCCTCGGCGACGACGGTGACCGAGCAGATGCCGTCGGGGACCACCCACTCCTCTGCAACGCCGGTGAAGGCGAAGTCCACCGAGACGGGTTCGGCACCGGCAACGCCCGGGGCGGCGAGGACGAGCCCGCTCACCCCCAACGTCAACGCAGCTCCTGTCGACCAGATCTTCTTCGCTCTCATGTGACGACCTCTCTCAGGCGCGACGACTGCAGTGGAACGCGGGAAAGGCTAGTGGCCAGGGAACGAGCGGCGCGGTGATTCCTCGGGGGCGCTGCATCGACCCTCTGACGACCGTTCTCCCGCGCAGGTCCGACGGGGAGGTCAGTCCGCCGGTGTCTCGCCGCCGCGCCGCCAGCGGCGACGAGGGGACTCGCGTCGCAGGCCAGCCTCCGGGTCACCGCCCCGGGCGGTCAACACCACGCTCAACGCGATGGCCAGGTAGCCGAACGCCGCCACCTGGGGTGCGAGGACAGCCAGCAGGATCACCACGACGTAGAACCCGAGACGAGGCGCGGCGTTGCGGGCGAGCAGCTTCACCTCCTCGGGTTCGACCTCCGGCTCGAGGAGCTCCGGGTCGGCGGCGACGACGCGCCACATCGCCGCGGAGATCACCGAGATCACGAGCAGCACGAGCCCGTAGAACACGACGGCGGCCCGCTCGGCATCGGGTTCGACGATCGATTCGGCCACCAACTTCGTCGGGAACGGCAGGAAGCTGACGGTCATCAACAGCAGCAGGTTCAACTGGACCAGACGCCGATTGACGAAGGCCAGCCGGGCGAAGATCCCGTGGTGGGCGAGCCAGATCCCCCCGATGGTCAGGAAGCTGGTGACATAGGCGAGGTAGGAGGGCCACTGCGCGGCGATGCCCCGCCAGAGGTTGGAGAAGTCCTCGGCCGGGACCGACAGCTCGAGGACGAGCAGGGTGATGGCGATGGCCAGCACGCCGTCGCTGAAGGCCTCGGTCCTGCTCGTCGACCACTTGGTGCGCATCCGTCCTCCCTCCTCGCAGAGGAGGAGTGTCCCGGGTGGGCCGCGCCGGGGAGGGTGCAACCCGGGTCGCGTTCGGGTGCACCCGACGGCGGGCCGGCCGGGCCCGGCGCTACTCGGTGATGCCGTGGTAGCGGTCGAGGTGGTACAGGTCGATGGCGTTGGCGCGGAAGAAACGCTGGATCTCGTGGTCGTTGAGGCCGGCCTTGGCGGCGATGCGCTCGGCCACGTCCTTGGAGTGCGGGAAGGTCGAGTCGGCGTGGGGGTAGTCCACCTCGAAGGTGAGCCGGTCGATGCCGATGACGTCGCGGTTGGCCATGGCCGTCTCGTCGTCGAAGATGCAGTACCAGACGTTGCTCTTCATGTAGGTCGACGGCGGGTTGGGGAGCTTCGACCCGAACCCGGTGTCGTCGAGCAACCGCTCCTCCCAGATCTTGTCGGCCCGCTCGAGCACGTAGGGCAGCCAGCCGGCCTGGCCCTCGCTGTACGCCACCCGCAGGTCGGGGAACCGGTCGAACACGCCGGCGAACGTGTAGTCGAGCACCGACCCCATGGCGTTCTGGAAGGTCAGCGTCGAGCTGATGATGAAGGGGGCGTCGGGAGCGGTCGACGGCATCTTCGACGACGAGCCGATGTGCATGTTGACGACCGTGTCGGTCTCCTCGCACACCCGGAAGAGCGGATCCCAGTGGCCCGAGTGCACCGACGGGAGGCCGAGGGGGACGGGGTTCTCGGAGAACGTGATGTTGTGGCTGCCCCGCTCCGCGCAGCGCAGCACCTCGGCCACGGCGAGGTCGACGTCCCACAGCGGGATCATGGTGAGGGGGATGAGGCGGTCCTTGCCCGCCCCGGCGCACCACTCCTCGATCATCCAGTCGTTGTAGGCCTGCACGCAGAGCAGGGCGAGCTCCTTGTCGTCGCGCTCGAGGAAGGTCTGGCCGCAGAAGCGCGGGAGGACGTTGGGGAAGCAGATGGAGGCCTCGACGTGGTTGGCGTCCATGTCGGCGAGCCGCGCGGTCTGGTCGTAGCAACCGAGGCGGATCTGGTCGAAGGTGGTGGGCTCGTTCTTCACGACCTCGGCGCCCACGGCGGCCGACAGTCGGGTGAACGGGTACTTGAGGTCGTCGTAGTACCAGACGTCGCACTCGACGCCGTCCTCGACGCCGGTCTCGAAGGAGTAGCCGCCGACGAGGCTCATGCGCACCTTCTCGCGCACCACCCGGGGGGCCCGGTCAAGGTACTTCGCCGGTAAACGGTCCTGCCAGAGGTTCGGGGGCTCCACGACGTGGTCGTCGACCGAGATGATCCGAGGGATGTCCATGTCGTCCTCCGTGTCCACACCCGGCGGCCCCGGGATCTGACGGACCGTCAGTTTGGCACCCCTCGCCGGCCGAGGCGACGTCGGCGCCCGGAAAGCCCCTCCCCCGGCGAAGGTCGCCGACGAGGGGGCGTCAACGCCCGGGGACGAACTCCCCCGGGGCCACGAGGCGCACCGCGTGGCCGACGTGGTCGCCGCGCAGCAGGAGCGTGGCGACGGCCTGATCGGCGCACCGGGCGACGCTGCGCCGGCCGTCGTCGGTCTCGACGACGGCGATGGCGGTGAGACCGTCCGGCCGGCCGGGCACGACGGTGTAGCCCACCACGGTGGCCGGGCCCGTGGCGTCGGGGTCGACCGGGCGTCTCGGCGACACCTCGGCCGCCGCCTCGGACACGTCGTGGGCCACGAACGGGGTGACGGGGTCCGCGGAGGACCAGACCGTCACTCCGGGCTTGGTCAACAGCCCGCTCACGGCCGTGGTGAGGCCGACGGTGCCGACGGGATCGGAGCGGAGGCGCTCGACCATGGCCACGGCCCCCTGGAGCACGTAGTTGTCGTAGGGACCGCCGCCGAAGGTCATGCCGCCGGTGAGGGTGAGGTCGCGATCGAGGTCGAGGCCGAGCTCGGCGGCGGTGACCTGCACGGCGGCCGGGAAGCACGAGTAGAGGTCGACCGGCCCGACGTCGGCGAGGGACCGGCCGGCGAGCCCGAGGGCCCGTTCGCCGCAGATGCCCATGGCCGGCCACCGGTGCGGCTCGGCGCGCTCGGAGAGCGGGACGACCAGGTTGGACTCGACCATCGCCAGGGGGAAGACCCACTGCTCCCGTGGTACGCCGAGGCGCTCGGCGACGGCGACGGTGGTGAACACCAGCGCCGCCGCCTGGTCGACGTTCCACTGCGAGACCATCCACTTCGGGTAGGGCGCGGCGATCAGCCGATTGGTGTCGGACACCTCGGTGATCTCCGCGGCGGACAACCCGCGACGGTCCCAGGCCGAGGGGGTGGCGGCGGCGATCGCCGCGAAGCGCTCCCACAGCCGACCGAGGAACGCCTGGTGCTCGTCCGCCCCGTGGTCGGCGTGGTGGCGCAGACAGCTCTCGATGATCGCGTACTGGTGGGCGGCGGTGGTGAGGTCGCGTTCGACCTCGACGGCGTTGACGACCATGTCGGTCGGGCGCAGCACGTCGTCGGGGTCCGTCGCCAGGGCGAGCGGCGGAGGCTCCGGTACCGGCGTCGCCGACTTCGCGGCCACCACGCCCGACCAGCGGTTCTCGCCACCCGTCACCAGGGCCGCCTGCACCGAGCCCTCGGCCACCGCACGGGCGGCGCGAGCCATCAGCGAGTGCTGCAACACCCCCAGCTCCCCCATCACCGACCGCGCCTGCGGCGCCCCGACCGCCGCGGCCACCGCCCGCCCAGGGTCGGACTCGGGCCAGGTGCCGTGAGGGACCAGTACCTCGCCGATCGCCGCCCCCAACTCACGGGCCGCGCCCGTGCCGGCCAGAGCGGCCCGGGTGGCGTCGAGCATCAGCGCCGTGGCCGACGAGGCCTCGAAGCCGTCGCCGGGGTGTCGGGTCACCGCCGCCGCGGCGACCACCACGGGGGTCGACGGATCGAGGGTCACCGGCCCGCCCCCGGCCAGGGACGTCCGGCCCGGGCGGCCAGGCCCGCGAAGAACATGGTCACCGTCGGGTTGAACAGGTCGGCCCGCTCCCACTGCAGGAAGTGGCCGGCGCCGGGCAGGACGAGGGGACCGACCCGGTCGGTGAACGCCACCTCGCAGCAGTGGAGGAAGTCCGCGCCGACGACGTGGTCGTCCGCGCCGTAGAGCAGCAGCGTCGGGATGTCGACGGCCTGGCCGAGGAGGGGCGCCTCGGCCATCCCCCGGCCGTGGCCGAGCTGGTAGACGGCCCACCCGGCTCGCAGGCGGGCTTCCTCGGCCCACGGCTCGGTGTGGAAGGCGATGTCGTCGTCGGAGAAGGTCCCCGGCGAGGCCCACAGCCGCGGCCCGTACATGGCCGCCACCCAGCTGCGCCGGGCCTCGGGCGAGGACAGCTCGGCGGCCAGCTCGTCGGGGGCCTGGCCCTGTCGGCGCCGGTAGTCGCCGGTGGGCCCGTCGCCGATGGCGGTGATCGACCCGATGTCGATCCCGGCGGCCACGAACTCGTCGATCAGCATCGGCGGGACGGTGTCGAAGAAGCACAGACCGTCCACGTCGCCGTCGAAGCGCAGCGCCATGTCGACGGCGACCACCCCGCCGACGTCGCCGGCGGCGATGCCGTAGGCGTCGTGGCCGAGCACGTCGTGGACGAGCGTCCGCAGATCACGCGAGTAGGTGACGATGTCGTAGGTGTCGTCGACGGAGAGGTCCGAGTCGCCGTGGCCCCGCAGATCGGGGACGATCACCTCGAACCCGGCCGCCGCCAGCGGTTCGATGTTGCGCCACCAGATCCGCTTGGTCTCGGGGTAGCCGTGCACGAGCAGCAAGGGGTACCCGCCCACGCCCTCGCGCACGTAGGCCAGCTCGAGGCCGTCGGCCACCTCGGCACGGTGGACGTCGAAGGCGTCGGCGGGCGGCGTGGCGGGCTGCGCCGGGCGCAGGCGGGGGTCGTAGCCGGTGACGGTCACCGGTCGACCTCGGCCAGGGACACGACGCCGGCCGCCGCCAACGCGTCGACCGAGGCGGGATCGCGCCCGAGCTCGGCGAGCACCTCGCGGGTGTGCTCGCCGAGGAGCGGGGCGGGCCCGCGGGGAGCCCACGGGGTGCCGTAGAAGTCCGACGGGCTGGCCACCCGGAGCGCCCCACCGTCGCGCTCGGGGACCTCCACGAACGTGCCGGCGGCGTGCATCTGGGGGTCGACGAGCACGTCGTCGATGGTGTTCACCGGCGCCCAGAACATGTCCGGCTCGGTGTCGAAGGCCTCGGCCCACTCGTCGAGGGTCCGGGTGGCGAAGACCTCGTCGAGCAGACCGATGAGCTCCGCGGCGTTCTGGCGGCGCCCCACGGCGGTCGAGAAGCGCTCGTCGGAGAGCCACTCGGGATGGCCGACGACGCGGGCCAGCGGAGGCCAGTGGCGCTCGGCCTCCTGGCCGATGAGCCAGAACGCCCGGCCGTCCCCGGCGGTGTAGTTGTTCATGGCCGGGTTGCCCATCGTCTCGCGGCGACCGATGCCGATGTGAGCGCCCCAGCCGAGGGTGATGGAGAGGTCGAAGCCCACGGTGTAGGCGCCCTGGCGGACCAACGAGGTGGACACCAGCTGGCCCTCCCCGGTGCGCTCGCGGGCGAAGAGCGCGGCGCACACCGCACCTGCCGCCGAGCTGCCGGTGGGGTGGTCACCCATCCCGCCCCGCTGGAACGGCAGCGGACCGTCGGGGGTGCGCAGCAGGTCGGCCACGCCGGACCGGGCCCAGAACCCCCCGATGTCGTAGGCCGGTCGGCCGGCGTCGGCGCCGTCCATCCCGTAGCCGGTGATGAGCTGGTACACGAGACGGGGACACCGGGCCAGGACGGCTGTCGGATCGAGGCCGAAGCGCTCGAGTGCCGAGGTCCGCAGGTTCGTCACGAACACGTCGGCGGTGTCGAGCAGCTCGAGGGCCACGTCGCGCCCCTCTTGTGTGCGCAGGTCGACGGCGACGCTGCGCTTGGCCCGGTTGTCCATCTCGAAGACGGGGTTGTCGGGCATCTCCTCGCCGAAGAGCCGCTGGTAGGTGCGGGCCGGGTCGCCACCGACGGGCGGCTCGAGCTTCACCACGTCCGCACCCCAGTCGGCCAGGATGCCGGCGCAGGCCGGCCCGGCGACCCACATCCCCAGCTCCACGACCTTCACGCCTTCGAGTGGACCCGACACCGTGCTCCTCTCCCGGGACCCCCTGGCCCCGGTCGGAGAGCCTCGCGCGACCCGGCTACGCCGACGTCGCGGGCCTGGGGCTCGGAACGAGGCCGTCAGGCTCGCGGCGGACGAGCGAGGATCCCTCGGATCCAGTCGTCGAGGGCCTGTTGCCATGCCGTGGTCATCGCACACGGGAACGCCTGGAACCCGTGGGGCATGTCGGGAGCGACGAAGAGCTCGGCCTCGCTGCCCGCCGCCACCCAGCGCGTGGCCATGAAGAGGGTGTCGTCGAGGAGGTGGTCGGCGGTGCCCACCGAGAAGAACGCGGGCGGCAGGCCGTGCAGGTCGGCCGCCACCGGCGAGATGGCCGGGCCGCGACGCTCGTCGAGCGTGGTGCCCGGCAGGTAGCAGCGCACCATCGTGTCGTTGGCGTCCGGGCTGAGCATGTCGGGCCCGTCGCTGGCCCGCATCCCGCGCTGGCTGGGCGAGTGGGACCAGTCGAACACCCCATACACGAGGTTCACCCCGTCGACCCGGTCGGCGGCGCCCAACTCGTCGCGCACCCGCAACAACACGGCGGCGGCCATGTAGCCCCCCGCGGACTCCCCGCCCATCAGCAGGCGGGCGGTCCCGAACTCCTCGGCGGCGTGCTCGATCAACCACGCGGCGACGGCGAGGCCGTCGTCGGGACCGGCCGGGTAGGGGTGCTCGGGTGCCAGGCGGTAGTCGACCGACACCACCGCCAGCGAGTGGTCGCGGCACAGCGCGGCGTTGCCGGCGTCGTTCATGATCGGCGCGCCCAGGTACATGGCGCCGCCGTGGAAGTGCAGGTACACCGCGGCGGCGGGGCCCTCGGGGACGAACACCCGGCAGGGGACGCCGGCGATCTCGCGATCGACGCCCCCGGCGTCGGGAGCGGGGAACGTGCGGGCGAAGGACTCGCGAGCGAACAGGGCTCGTTCGTGGAGCCCCGCCGGTGGCTCCCCGGCACCGGCGAGCGAGGCGGCGACCACCTCCATACCGGCGGCGACCACCTGGCGGGACTCGGCGCGCATGGCGTCGATCTCGTCGGACCAGAGCTGCATCTCTCCCCCTCCAACGGCGCCGGTCGGCGCCGCGGACGGAGGGTAGCTCCGGGGTCAGCCGAGGAGCTCGGAGAGGTCGCGCACGATGAGCACGACCAGCAGCCCGATGACCATCACGTTGAGGCCGGAGATCCAGTAGCGGTAGCGGTGCCCCGAGCGCATGAAGCGCCGGATGCTGGCGACGTTGAATCCGATGGCCACGACGCCGACGGTGAGGCCCACCACCGGCCCGACGCCCTTGGCCACGCCGAGCAGCGGCAGCACCCACGGGAACAGGATGTAGGTGAGCAGGCACCGCACGGCCGAGACGAGGACCGACATGCTGAACGCCTTGGTGACGGCCGCGTTCGGGTCGACGGGCGCCGCCGTGCCCGCGGGAGCAGAGGCGCCCGCCGGGGCGACCGGCCCGATCGCGGTCATGTCGTCGGCGTCCGGCGAGGTGAGTGGTCGGCTCTGGGTCACGGTGCTCCATCTTCTCGCGGCACGCCGGGCACGGACGAATCCGGGCCCGTGGCCACGCTATCGACCGCCCGGCGTCACTCGTCGGCGGTCGGACCCGCTGCGCCCTCCGGCGGATCCTCGACGGTCACCGCCGTGGGCTGTTCGACGGTGGGGGTCGCCGACGGTGGCTGCTCGACGGTCGGCGACGAGGGTGCCGCCGCCGTCGACGTCGCCGGGTCCGGCGCGCCGACGGCGGAGGCACCGGCGGTGGCGAGCACCTGGATCACCGCCAGCACGACGAGGGTCACGACGACCAGCACGAGGAGGCTCCCGGGGGTGACCCGCTCGAAGGAGAACAGCACCAGGGCGGCGCCCACCAGGACCGCGATGTGGAACGCCTTGCGGTAGCGGGCCACGAAGCCGGTGACGGGCCCGGCCGGCTCGGCCTTCGCCACCTCGGTGCCGGCCCGACCGATGGCGGCGGCGACCACCGCCCGGGTGCGGGCGGCCAGAGCGGTCGGGCCGAGGACGGCGGCACCGATCATCAACAGGATGCCGACCAGGAGCATCGCCCGGGTGCCGACCCGGGGGAAGGTCACCAGCAGGTCGTAGATCGAGGCGGCGGCGGGCTCGGGCAGGGCGGGGATCACCGAGTCGAGGTAGAAGGACCGCCCGACCAGGAGCGCCAGGAGGTGCACGACCATGGCGATGGTCAGGGCGAGGCCGACGCGGAAGACGCCGCGGCGACGATCGAGCGCCAGGGCGATGGAGGCGCCGAAGAGGGCGATCACGAGGAGCGGGAGCACGAAGCCCAACACGTCGAGGAGCTCCACGAAACTCTGGGCACTGGCCAGCGCGTCGGACTGGTAGAGGGTGATCTCGAGGGGGTCGCTGCTGGCCGGGGGCAGGAACTGGGCCAGGCCGGTCTGGGAGATCCGCTCGCGCACCGCGTCGCGCAGCGAGCTCAGGTCGAGGGTGACCGTACCGTCCTGCACGTCGACCACCCGGGTGTCGCCGGTCAGGACGTTGACGACCTCCTCGTGCGCGATCGCCAGGGCCTGGCGCCAGAGCTGGGCGAACTGGTCGCTGGCCACGACCCGTGAGGTGGCCTCGGTGATCAGCCCGTCGCCGGCGCTGGCGAGCGTCCCGTCGAGGAACTGCAGCTCGGGGGGGAGGGCGCCCTCCAGGCGCGTGGAGAGGTCGGCCTGCTCGATCAGCGCCGTGGAGACCCGCTCGGCGACCAGGGCCTGCACGTCGGGGTCGTCGGCCAGAGGACCCAGCTGGGCGACGAACTGGTCGGTCTCGAGCACCGTCCGTTTGATCCACAGGGCGTCGACGGCGAGGGGCGACAGCACCGCACCGACCACCACGAGGATGACGGCGAGGCGGCGGCGCCAAGCGGGCCCGGGCCGGGTCGGCTCTTGGGGGTCGTTCGTCGACGTGTCCATCGCCGCCCAGCATCGCGCCCATCGGCCCACCGCACCGGTGATGCCCGGCGATGAACGGTCAGACGGCGGGGAGGGACACGCCGACCCCACCGCGGGTCGACCCGCCGTAGCGGGCGATCTCGGCGTCGAGATCCAGCGGGCGGGTCTGGAGGCCCTGGGCCCTGATCTCGTCGGTGAGGAGGTGGGCGGGCAGGAGCCAGCTCACCTCGAACTCGAGACCGTCGGGGTCGCGTGCGTAGAGGGCCTTGGTGGTGACGTGATCGGACGACCCGACGAGCGCCCCGTGCTCGGCCAACCGGTCGCGGTGGCGGGCCAGCTCGTCGAGGGTGTCGACCTCCCACGCCAGGTGGTAGAGCCCGACGGTGGTGCGCCCCGCACCGGACGGTCCGGCCCCGGCCCCGATCTGGAAGAGGCCGAGGTCGTGGTCGTTGGTCGAGTCGGGGGCCTGGAGGAAGGCGGCCTGGCCGGGCACGGCGACCACCACCCGGAAGCCGAGGACGTCGGTGTAGAACGCCTGGCTGACGGCCACGTCGCGGACGTAGAGCACGGCGTGGTTGAGACGGTGGATGGCCATGGGAGCTCCCGACGTGACGGTGAAAGTATTTGCGTACGCAAGAACTCTAGCGAGTGGTGGTCAGGTCCGCGCCCGGAGGAAGGTCGCGAGCGGGGTGACTGCAACGACGGCGTCGGGATCGAGCGGCCCGTAGAGGTGCGGGAAGAGCTCGGTGCCCCCCGAGGTGTTCTCGAGCACGAGGGGCGCACCGAGACGCGCGGTCTCGATGGTCACGACCACGACGCCGGCCCGCGCCGGGTGGTAGCGCTCCACCACCCCGGCGACCTGGTGGGCCAGCGCGCAGTGCACGAACCCGACCTCGTCGAGGGTCTGGCCGATCGTGGAACGTCGCCAGGGCTCCCCCGAGGCCACGACCGCCTCCCACTCGCCGGCGTCGGCGAGGTGGTAGACGAGCTCAGGCCGCTCGGTCACGGGAACTGGGCGGCGGCGACCGTCGCCTCCCCCGCCTCCACCGCCGCGACGATCCGGGCCGCCACGGTGTCGGGGTCGAGGCCCGCGGAAAGCTTCGGCGCCCGACCGGCGAGGGGCCGGTCGGCCAGCCCCGTCTCGGTGTGGGGCGGACGGACGTCGCAGACGTGGATCCCCGACCGGCGGAGCTCCCTGGCCAGGGCGACGTCGGCCGCGGTGAGCGCCGCCTTCGTCGCCGCATAGGCGGCCATGCCGGGGAGCGGCTGCTCGGCGACGACGGCGCTCAGGTTGACGACGAAGCCCTTCGTGGCCGCGAGGGCGGGAATGGCCCGACGCAGCAGCCACAACGGGCCGACGACGTTGGTGAGGAAGAGCTCCTCGATCACGACGTCGTCGGTCTCGACGAGGGGGCCGAAGGCCACCACCCCGGAGGCCACCACCAGCCCGTCGAGGCGACCGTGGCGGTCGAGGGCCGCGGCCACCAGCGCGTCGCCGGCATCGACGTCGCGCACGTCGAGGGCGACGGTGCTCGCGCCGGCCGGCACCTCGAAGCGCTCCGGGTGGCGCCCGGCGAGAACCAGCTCGGCACCCCGCTCGGCGAGTCGCCGCGCGATCGGTGCGCCCAACCCTCCCCCGGCACCGACCACGGCGACGACGGCACCGTGGAGTCGTCGCGCGCTCACGCGACACCGGTCCCTTCGAGAGCCGGGGTCCGGACGACGGCCCGCAGGGGTGGTCCGACGATCATCACGGGCGACGGTAGCGGGAGGCCCGACCGGCCACGGCACCGGGATCGAGGTACCGACGGCGCGCACCGCGTACCGTCGAGGGGACGACCCCG
Organism: Acidimicrobiales bacterium; assembly: GCA_025455885.1. NCBI lineage: Bacteria > Bacillati > Actinomycetota > Acidimicrobiia > Acidimicrobiales > Acidimicrobiales bacterium. The sequence goes on along the minus strand of JALOLR010000003.1, from coordinate 179,049 downwards.
CCACGAGGACCCGCATGACGCCACCGGACACGTCGTCCCCGGACGATCCACCCCCGCCCGAGCCCGCCCCCGACCGCCGCGGTGACGCCCGCGACGGGTCCGGGAGCACGACGAGCGAGCGTCTCACGGGGCTCCGCCCGGACCTGGACCGACGGGCCCGCAACCGGCTGCTGTTGAAGGTGGCACTGCGCATCGCGGCGACCACCGCGGTGCTGATCGCCATCTACGCGCTGCTACCCCTGAGCGCCGACGGGAAGACCCCCGGTGCCCTCGTCCTCTTCGCGGGGGTGGCGGCGATCGTCGTCGTCACCGTCCGCCAGATCGAGCGCATCCTCGTGTCCCCCCACCCGATCGCCAGCGGCGCCGAGGCGGTGGCCACGATCCTTCCCATGTTCATCGTGGTGTTCGCCTACGTGTACGTGTGGCTCTCGAGCAGCGACCCGCAGGCGTTCAGCCAACCGGTGGGTCGAGTCGACGGCATCTACTTCGTGGTGACCGTTCTGTCGACGGTCGGCTTCGGCGACATCACCCCGGTCAGCACGCAGGCCCGCATGATCGTGACCGCCCAGATGATCCTGGGGCTGGTCCTGATCGGGTTCGTCGCCCGGCTGGTCGTCAACGCGTCCCAGGTGGGGCTGCAGCGCCGCCGCGAGGAGATCGCCGCCGAGCGACGGGGACGGACGGGAGACGGCCCCGCGCCCTCACCACCCGGGCCGGCTCCGCAGCCGGAGCGGTGAGCACCAACGGCTGCTGACAGACTCCGGGCATGCCGACCCCGCTCCCCGACGCGCCGCTGCGACCCGTCACCGACGCCGAGGTCGACGCCTTCTGGCGCGACGGCGTGGTGTGCCTTCGCGGGGTCATGCCCGAGGAATGGCTGGAGGCGATGGCCGATCCGGTCGAGGACGCCCTCGGCGGATCCTCGACCGCCGACCTGACCGGGATGGGTGAGGCCCTGGCCGAGGCCGGGGACCGTGACGGCACCGTGGACGAGGCGGTGCGCACCCCGGTCCGGGGACGGTTCCGGGCCGGCACCGACCACTGGCTCGAGCTGCCGGCCTTCGCCGACTTCGCCCTCCGCTCGCCGTTGGGTCCGATCGTCGCCCGGCTGTTGCGCACCGAGAAGGTGCACCTGTACGAGGACAGCCTCCTGGTCAAGGAGCCCGGGACCCGGGAGGCGACCGCCTTCCACCAGGACATGGCGTACTTCCACCTCACCGGAGATCAGGTGTGCACCACGTGGGTCCCGCTCGACCCCGTGACCGCCGAGAGCGGTGCGGTGCGCTTCGTGGTGGGCTCCCACCTCGACCGGACGCCCTACCGGCCGAACCTCTTCGTCACCACGACGTCGATCCCCGGCACCGCCGGGGTCGAGGTCCCCGACGAGGCCCACCTGGTGTCCGGCGGGGCACGGATCGTGAGCTTCGACACCGAACCCGGTGACGTGACCGTGCACCACGCCCGGACGATCCACGGCGCCTACGCCAACGCCAGCGCCACCCGCCGCCGCCGGGCCATCAGCGTCCGCTACGCCGGCGACGACGCCCGGTTCGCCGTGACGCCCGGCGCGCCCACCAAGGGCCATCACGGGTCGCTGCACGACGGCGACGAGCTGACCGACGTGTGCCCGCTCGCCTGGCCGGCCGGCGAGCGCGCCTGAGCCCTCGACCCCGGGCCCGGACCGCCCGGACGCGGACCGACCCGGCGGCGCCGGACGATCGGCACCCCCGGGTCGGCTCGGACGGACCGGGCGTCGGTGGCCCCGACGGCCCGTGAGCTCAGCTGCAGCCGCTGGTGGTCCCGCAGCTGGGGCAGGCGTGGCAGCTGCCGGAGCGCTGCATCACGACGCCGCACTGCATGCACAGCGGGGCGTCGTGGCTCACCGTGTGGGTCTCGCGCACGACCCGGGTCTGGGTCTCGGCGATGAGGGTCGACACCGACTCGATCGACGGCGGGTCGGCCGGGAGCTCGGACCCCTGGCGGGTCTCGACGATGGTCTCCTCGACGCCCGGCAGGGTGGGCTGCATCCGCTCGGCGGTGCTCAGGATGTTGAGCTCGGCCCGCTCCTCCACCGAGAGGTACTCGAGAGCGAGGCGACGGAACAGGTAGTCCATCAACGAGTTGGCGATGCGGATGTCGGGGTCGTCGGTCATGCCGGCCGGCTCGAAGCGCATGCCGGTGAAGGCGTCGACGAAGCTGCGCAGCGGCACCCCGTACTGCAGGCCGTGGCTGACCGAGATGGCGAAGGCGTCCATGATGCCGGCGAGGGTGGAGCCCTGCTTGGAGACCCGCACGAAGATCTCGCCCGGCCGGCCGTCCTCGTACTCGCCGACGGTCACGAAGCCCTTGCAGTCCGCGACCCGGAACTCAAAGGTCTTCGAGGTGCGGGTGCGGGGCAGCTTCTGGCGGATCGGCTCGTAGACGATCTTCTCGACGATCCGCTCGACGACCTCCGTGGCCGCCTCGACCGTGCCGGCGTCGGCTCGGTCGTCGTCCTTCTGCGACGGCGACAGCGGCTGGGCGACCTTGCAGTTGTCACGGTAGATGGCCACCGCCTTGATGCCGAGGCGCCAGGCGTCGATGTGGAGCTGCTCCACCTCTTCCAGGGTCGCCTCCTCGGGGAGGTTCACCGTCTTGGAGATGGCCCCGGAGATGAAGGGCTGCACGGCGCCCATCATCCGGACGTGGCCCGAGTAGTGGATGGTGTTGTCGCCCATCGAGCACGCGAACACCGGGAGGTGCTCGGCGGCCACGTGGGGCGCACCGATGATCGACATGTTCTCGTCGATGTAGGCCACGATCTCGGCGACCTGATCGGGGGTGTAGCCGAGGCGGCGGAGGGCCCGGGGAACGGTCTGGTTGACGATCGACATCGTGCCGCCGCCGACCAGCTTCTTCATCTTGACCAGGCCGAGGTCTGGCTCCACACCGGTGGTGTCGCAATCCATCATCAGCCCGATGGTGCCGGTCGGGGCGAGCACGGAGGCCTGGGAGTTGCGCACCCCGACCTCTCCGGCGAGCTCGCACGCGTCGTCCCACGCCTGCTGGGCGGCCGAGAGCAGATCGTGGGGCACCAGCTCCTCGTCGATCTCGGCGGCGGCACTGCGGTGCTGGTCGAGGACGCGGAGCATGTGCTCGGCGTTCTCGGTGTAGCCGGCGAAGGGGCCCATGCGGGCCGCGGTGCGAGCGGAGGTGGCGTAGGCGTGACCGGTCATGAGCGACGTGACGGCCGCGGCCAGCGAGCGGCCCTCGTCGGAGTCGTAGGGCAGACCGAGTGCCATGAGCATGGCGCCGATGTTGGCGTAGCCGATCCCGAGCTGGCGGAAGCGGTGCGAGGTCTCCCCGATGGCCTCGGTCGGGTAGTCGGCGTTGCCCACCAGGATCTCCTGGGCGGTGAACACGCACTCGACGGCGGCCTTGAAGCCGTCCACGTCGAAGGTCCCGTCGTCGTCGAGGAACGTGAGCAGGTTCATGCTGGCGAGGTTGCAGGCCGAGTTGTCGAGGTGCATGTACTCCGAGCACGGGTTCGAGCCGTTGATCCGACCGGTGTTGGCCGCGGTGTGCCAACGGTTGATGGTGGAGTCGAACTGCATGCCGGGGTCCGCGCACTCCCAGGCGGCCTGGGAGATCTGGCGCATGAGGTCGCGGGCCTTGACGGTCTTGATGATCTCGCCGTCGATGACGCCGCGGAGATGCCAGTCGGCGTCGTCGACGACGGCCTGCATGAAGTCGTCGGTGACCCGGACCGAGTTGTTGGCGTTCTGGTACTGGATCGAGGTGATGTCGGCGCCGTCGAGGGTCATGTCGAACCCGGCGGCCTCGAGGGCGCGGGCCTTGCGCTCCTCACGTGACTTGCACCAGATGAACTCCTCGATGTCGGGGTGGTCGACGTCGAGGATGACCATCTTGGCGGCCCGACGGGTCTTGCCACCCGACTTGATGGTGCCCGCCGAGGCGTCGGCGCCGCGCATGAAGCTCACCGGGCCCGACGCGGTGCCGCCCCCCTTGAGGAGCTCCTTGGACGAGCGGATGCGGCTCAGGTTGATGCCCGCCCCGGAGCCGCCCTTGAAGATGGTTCCCTCCTCGACGTACCAGTTGAGGATCGAGTCCATCGTGTCGTCGACGGAGAGGATGAAGCAGGCCGAGGCCTGCTGGGGCACGCCCTTGACACCGATGTTGAACCACACCGGCGAGTTGAACGCCGCCCGCTGGGTGATGATGAGGTACTTGAGCTCGTCGGAGAACGCCTCGGCCTCGGCGTCGTCGACGAAGTAGCCGTCCTTCAGCCCCCAGGCCGTGATCGTGTCGACGACCCGGTCGGCCACCTGCTTGAGCGACCACTCCCGCTCGGGCGTGCCGAGCGTGCCGCGGAAGTACTTCTGGGCGACGATGTTGGTGGCGTTGAGGGACCACCCGGCGGGGAACTCGACCCCGAGCTGCTCGAAGGCGATCTCGCCGGTCTTCCAGTTCGAGATGCGGGCGTCGCGGCGCTCCCACTCGACCATGTCGTAGGGGTGGGTCCCCTCGACGGTGAAACGGCGGCGAATGCCGATGCCGGCCTGCTCGGGTGCGATGGCCATCGTGCTCCTTCGGGGCGTGGTGGGTGTCGGGTGCTGCGTCGGGTGTGAGGTGGTGAGAGGCGGTGTCGGGGACTTCGGGGAATCGTGGGGTGCGGTGGGCTCGAGGTGGTGAGATCCGCCCCCGTTGGTCGTCCGAGGGGCCGTGGCGCCTGGATGGAGCCCTTCACCCCCGCCGTGGTCGTATCGGGTACAACACAAGATCTTGTGGTGTTCATGCCCCCCACAGGCCGGGAGCCACAAGATGTCGGAGGATTACACCAGAGTAATTACGCCCTTGTCAACGATTCCGGCGAAGATTCGCGAGCGACTCCACGGGCGGTTCCTCGGGGCCCTCCTCCGCGACGGCGGCGACGGGAAGGTGGGGCTGCGACGCGGACGTCAGGTAGAGCGAGTCCCCCCGGGGGCCGCTCAAGGCGTCGTCCTGCCAGACACGTGTGTCAAGACGCCGGCCACCATCCGTCGCCCACGTCGCAGCCCTGTACCCACGAGGGGACACGCTACGAAACCGCCCCTGTGGAGCGTAAGGGGAACAACGCTGTGAATTCCCGGTGGACGAACCGTGAACGTATCCACAGGGCAGGGGACGACCGACCGACGCGGAGCGGGGGACGCCGGCGTCGGTGGCCTACGGTGCGGCGATGCGTGAGCTGTGGCCCGAACCGGGCGAGGACCTCGACGCCGACGCCGTGGTGGCCGGCGACGAGCGCCCGACGCCACCGGGTCGGCCCTGGGTGGCGGTGAACATGATCGCCAGCGTGGACGGCGCGACCGCACTCGCCGGCGTCTCCGGGGGCCTGGGCGGCCCGGCCGACAGGGCGATGTTCCGGGCGCTGCGCGGGATCGCCGACGTCGTCGTCGTGGGGGCGGCGACGGTGCGCGCCGAGCACTACGGCCCGCCCCGGCCGAGCGACACGATCCGCGCCGCCCGCGTGGCGCGAGGGCAGCGACCCACCCCCCGCATCGCGGTGGTGTCGGGCCGGATGGACCTCGACCCGGCCCAGGGGCTCTTCGCCGAGGCCGAGGAGCGCCCGCTGGTCTTCACCGGCGCCCGGGCCGACGCGGCGCGGAGCGAAGCGATGGCCGGGGTGGCGACGATCGTGCGCGCCGAGCAGGCCGAGGTCGACCTCGCGACGATGCTGGCCGTGCTCGCCGACCATGGAGCGACGGTGGTGCTGTGTGAGGGAGGCCCCTCGCTGAACGGCCAGATGGTTGCGGAGGGGCTGGTGGACGAGTGGTGCACGACGGTGGCGCCGATGCTCGTGGCCGGACCCTCGAGCCGGCCCGCGCACGGCGCCGCCGGCAGCGGTGCGACCCCGCTGCGCCTGCGACGGGTGGTCGCCGACGACGACGGCACGCTGCTCCTGCGCTACACGAGGGCCTGAGCCGACCCGCCGCCGACCACGCCACCACCCCCGACCCGGATGCCGACCCCGAGTCGGGTGGTGCCGAGCCGGGGCGCAGACGGGCTCAGTGACGCTTGGGAGCGGTGGACTTGGTGAGGAGGCGGATCTCGCGGGAGAAGTCCGCGGCGTCGTCGAAGCCCTTGTAGACGCTGGCGAAGCGGACGTAGGTGACCTGGTCGAGGTCACGGAGGCGCTCGAGGACGGCGACACCGAGCTGCTCGCTGGTGAGCTCGCCCCCCGACTGGCGCACGAGGTTCTCGAGATCCGTACAGAGCTCCTCGACGGCCTCGAGGGTGACCGGCCGGCCCTTGGCGGCCGCCACGACGCCGCTCGAGATCTTGGTCCGGTCGAACGGGACACGGTCACCGGAGCGCTTGACCACGACGAGAGGGACCTCCTCGAGGCGCTCGAAGGTCGTGAAGCGCTGCCCGCAGTCCAGGCACTCGCGGCGGCGACGGATCGACTGGCCGTCGTCGGCCTGGCGCGAGTCGACGACCTTGTCGTCGAGGTGAGAGCACGAGGGACACCGCACAGCGTGGACGCTAGCGGCGCCGTCGCGGCCCCCGTCATGACGATGCCTCCGTCCCCGGCGAACGGGCTCAGGCCAGGCCGGTCACGTCGATGCGCTGACCGACGGCCAGGACGGGCCCGCCCGCCCGTGCCGCGAGGCGGTCGACCAGGGGGCGGACGTCGCCCGAGGGCTGCAGGGTGCGGGCGATGCTCCACAGCGTGTCGCCCGGAGCGACGACGACGTGGTCGGCGACCGCCGATGCGGCTGTCGGCGCACCGGCGGACGCCTCGACCGGAGCAGAGGGGGAAGCCCCCCCTGCGGCCGGCGAGGACTGGGCGGTCGACGCCGGCCCGGAGGCGGCAGCGTCGGCGCCGAGGAGGTGGGCGAGCCCCACGAGGGCGAGGGCCACGACGGCCGCCGTGACGAGGCCGGCGAGGACCGCCGTTGCCCCGGGGCGGGCGACACCGGCCCCGCGGCGACGCTGCGCGCGCACCGCCGCGGGACCCCCGGGCAGCACCCGGAGCTGGGGGCGGGCGCTGGGCGGGTGGTGCCACGGAGCGGGAGCGGGGGTGGAGGTGGGGGTGATCACGGCGGCCATGGGAGCCAGTCTCCTCAGGGGGTGGGACAGTCGACGGGGAGCTGGGGATGGCGGGGGGCTGCAGGTGCGCCCATCCACCACCGACGAACGGACGTTCGCTACGGTCCTCACCCAATCACGAACAACTGTTCGGCGTCAAGCGATTCTCCGAACAGGTGTTTGCCGATGTCGTCCACCTGCGCTACGGTGGCCGAACGAGCGTTCGCCGGCACGGCAGTGTCGGCCTCCGTCAGACCGGGCCCGTCCCGGCCGCACCCCGTGGAGGGGAACCAATGAGCACCGACCGACTCACCGCCCGCCAACTCCAGATCCTCGACACCATCGAGCAGCACATGACCGAGCGGGGCTACCCACCGTCGGTCCGCGAGATCGGCGAGGCGGTGGGCCTCACCTCCCCCTCGAGCGTCCACTCACAGCTGAACACCCTGCAGCGCCTGGGCTACCTGCGCCGCGACCCCACCAAGCCGCGAGCCATCGAGGTGCGCTACGACCCCAACTCCGGGGCGTCGATGGAGCGTCGACCGGTGCGCCACGTCCCACTGGTGGGCGACGTCGCCGCCGGCACCGACGTGCTCGCCGAGGAGAACGTCGAGGAGATCATGCCGTTGCCCGCCGACCTCTGCGGTGACGGCGAGCTGTTCATGCTGCGCGTCCGCGGCGACTCGATGGTCGACGCCGGCATCCTCGACGGCGACTACGTCGTGGCCCGCGCCCAGCAGACCGCCGAGAAGGGCGACATCGTGATCGCCGGCATCCCCGGCGACGAGGCCACGGTGAAGACCTACACGCGCAAGGGCACGAAGGTGGTGCTCCTCCCCGCCAACGAGGCGCTCGCCCCGATGGAGTTCGACGCCGACGAGGTCGCCGTCTACGGGCGGGTCGTCACGGTGATGCGCAAGCTCTGAATCCGGCCGGCGGCGAGGGCTCTCACAGCTTGGCGATCGCCTCGCGGTAGCGCTCGGCCGGGCGCGCCGTGCCGAGATCGGGGCTCTCGAAGGCGTCCACCACGGTGCCCGAGGCGTCGATCACGAAGGTGCCGCGGTTCGCACAGCCGAGCGCCTCGTTGAACACGCCGAAGGCCTTCGCCGCTGCGCCGTGGGGCCAGAAGTCGGACAGGACCGGGAAGGTGTACCCCATCTCCTCGGCCCACTTGGCCTGCGCGAACCGGCTGTCGCACGACACCGCCAGCACCTGCACGCCGGCCGCCTCGAACTCCCCGAAGTCGTCACGGATGGTGCACAGCTCGCCCTCGCACACCCCGGTGAAGGTGAACGGGTAGAACACGACCGCCACGGGCGAGCGACCCTCGAACGACGACAGCGTCACCTCGTCCCCGGACTGGTCCTTGAGCGTGAAGTCCGGGGCGTCGGAACCGATCTCGATGGCCATGGGTGAACTCCTGGGTGTCGGGCGGGCACGAGCCCCCGGGGCGATGTGGGAGGTCACCCTAGGACGTGGCCGGCCGGGTGAGAGACCGCGCCGGGTCAGAGAGAGGCCGGGCCCCTCGTGAGCAGCTCGTGGGTCGCCGACCAGACGGCGTGGAGGTCCGCGGCGTCGAGGTACTCGCCGCGGGTGTGGGCCACCGTGGCGTCGCCGGGCCCGAAGTTGGCCGCCGGGACGCCGGCCTCCGCGAAGCGGGCGACATCGGTCCACCCCAACTTGGCCCGCACCTCGAGCCCGGCGCGCTCGACGAGGGCGCCGATCAGGGGATGGGTGTGCGACGGTGCCGCGCCGGCCACGCACTCGACGACCTCGACGGCGTCACCCGGTTCGAGCCACGGGGCGAGGAGATCCCGCACGTGGGTCTCGGCCTCGACGGGGGAACGGTCGGGGGCGAAGCGGTGGTTCACGACGAGGTCCACCTCGTCGGGGACCACGTTGCCGGCCACGCCACCCCTGACCGACACCGCCTGAAGTGCCTCGCGGAACTCACAGCCGTCGATCACCGGTCGCCGCTCGCGGTAGCCGTCGAGCACCCCCAACAACCCGGCCAGGCGGTGGACGGCGTTGCGGCCCATCCACGGTCGAGCGGTGTGGGCCCGCTCCCCCGCCAGCGTCACGGCCAGGCGCATCGTCCCCTGACAGCCCGCCTCCAGAGCACCGCCGGTGGGCTCGCCGAGCAGGGCGGCGTCGGCCACGAGCAGATCAGGACGGACCTCGAACAGCTCACCGAGTCCGCTCTCGGCCGAGCGGATCTCCTCGCGGGCGTAGAAGACGTAGGTGACGTCGACCGCGGGCTCGGCCAGCCGCGTGGCGAGGTCGAGCATGACCGCCAGACCGCCCTTCATGTCGGCCGATCCCACCCCCCAGAGTCGGTCGTCGGCGAGGCGGCCCGGGAAGTTGTCGTCGGCAGGCACGGTGTCGGTGTGCCCACCCAGGACGAGGCGCCAGCGCCGCCCCAGCTCGGTGCGGGCCACGAGGTTGTCGCCGACCCGGGTCACCGACAGGTGCGAGGCGAGCCGGAGCCGGCTCTCCAGCTGCGCCACCAGCGCCGCCTCCTCGCGCGACGGCGACCACACGTCGACGAGCTCGGCGGTGAGCGCCAGGAGGTGGGCCCCGGGACGGGCCGTGGCGGTCATGTCAGGTCGCGGCGCCGTGGAGCCGCAGGACGTCGTTGAGCGCCGCCTTGTCGTGGCGCTCGCCCTCGTCGAGGCGCTTGAGCACGAGGACGCAGGGCAGACCGAACTCGCCACCGGGGAACGACCGCGGGCGGGTGGCCGAGACGGCGACGCACCAGGGCGGCACCACCCCCCGACCGAGCTCCTCGCCGGTCTGGGCGTCGATGACGGGGATGGACCCGGTGAGGATGCAGCCCGCTCCGAGGACCGCTCCCTCGCCCACCCGGGCGCCCTCGGCGACGATGCAGCGGCTGCCGATGAGGCAGCCGTCGCCGACCATCACGGGCGCGGCCTGCGGCGGTTCGAGCACGCCACCGATCCCGACGCCGCCGGAGAGGTGCACGTCGGCGCCGATCTGCGCGCAGGATCCGACGGTCGCCCAGGTGTCGACCATCGTGTTGGCGCCCACCCGTGCGCCGATGTTGGTGTAGCTCGGCATCAGCACCACACCCCGATCGAGGAACGACCCGTACCGCGCCGAAGCCCCCGGCACCACGCGGACGCCGGCGGCGGCGTAGTCGGTCTTGAGGGGGATCTTGTCGGCGTACTCGAAGGGCCCGAGCTCGGTGGTCGCCATCTGCGACTGGCGGAAGTACAGGAGGATGGCGTGCTTCAACCACTGGTGCACGACGGGCTCGCCGTGGGCGTCGAGCTCGGCGACGCGGGCCGCGCCGGAGTCGAGCAGGGCGATGGCCTCACCGATGGCGTCGTTGGCGTCGGCGTCGTCGGGAGCGAGCTCGGTGCGCCGCGCCCAGAGCTCGTCGATCGTTGCGGAGAGGTCGGCCATGGCGCGGCAGGCTATCGGCCAACCTCCGACGGCCCAGCCGTCGCCGTCCCGCGGCCGACCGGTGCCGTCCGGGTCAGCCGGGCGGGTCCGAGGCCGGCGGGGCGGCCGGGGGCGCCATGGGCGGCGCCTGCGGACCCGGCGGCGGAGGCGTCGGACCCGGCGGCGGAGGCGTCGGAGCCGGGGCCGGGGCCGGCGGCGGCGTGGCCGGCGCAGGCGGCGCCTGCGGACCCGGGGGCGGAGGCGTCGGAGCCGGGGCCGGCGGCGGTGGCGTCGGAGCCGGGGCCGGCGGCGGCGTGGCCGGCGCAGGCGGCGCCTGCGGACCCGGCGGCGGAGCGGACTGGCCGGGCGGGGCCATGGTGGGCGGCGGCATGGGGGCCGGCGGCGGGGTGGGGGCGTACGACGGCGGGTACGCCGTCGCGGCACCCGGGTAGCCGGCCGTGCGCACCATCTGCTTCTTGGCCTTGCTCCTGCGCACCAGCGTGACGATCACGAGGATCAAGGCCACGAGGAACCCGAGGGCTCCGAGGGCGATGCCCCCGATCAGGAGCCCGACGAAGGTGCCGATGGGCAGCTGGCCGACCCGCACGCTCGTCCCGTCGGGCCCGTCCGTCTCGAAGGTGTAGACGCCCGCCTGGTCGATGTCGATCCGCCCGAGGGAGGTGAAGGACAGACCGCCGGTCTCGGCGTCGTACTGGCCGATGTCGGACGTCAGCACCAGCGACGAACCGTCCGGCGCGGTGACGGTGACGTCCACGAGCGAGGCGGCACCGGTGCTGGCGCTGTCGGTCCCGACGAACACCCAGTACTCCCCGGTCGACAGCCGCACCTCGGCGGTCTGGGGGACGTCGATCTCGGCGAAGTCGCTGATGGCGTTGGCGATGGTCGTGAACGACACGACGATCATCACGATGCCGACGACCGCGGTGACGAGGAAGATCACCAAGGCGATCCAGAAGCCCTTGGACGGCAGCTTGGCGGGCGGGGTGGGAGTCGCAGGCATGGCCATGGGTGCACTCTCGCGCATCTCGTCGACCGCCGTCGCGGATCTCGACCCCTCGGCTCAGCCGGTCGTCGCCGGCCGGATCACGAGGACAGCCGGCGGGCGACCAGCGCGATCCGATCGTCGGGCTGGACGACGGCCACCCGGACGAACGCCGCGCCCCCGGGTCCGTAGAACTCCCCCGGACTCACCAGCACGCCACCGTCGCGGGCGAGGCGTCGGGTCAGGGCCCAGGCGTCGCCGTCCGGCGCCGCCACCCACAGGTAGAAGGCGCCGTCGGGCATCCCCGCCGGCACACCGGCGTCGGTCAGGACGCGGGCCATCTCCTCGAGGCGGCGCCGGTAGCGATCGCACTGCTCGTCGACGTGACGGTCGTCGTCCCACGCCGCGACCGCGGCGGCCTGGACCGGTCCGGGGACCATGAACCCGGCGTGCTTGCGGACCTCGGACAGGTAGTGGACGAGGTCACCGTCACCGGCGTAGAAGCCGGCGCGAGCACCGGCCAGGTTCGACCGCTTCGACAGCGAGTGGACCGCCACCACCCCGTCGGGGCCGTGCTCGAGGATGGTCCGGCGCCGCCCCGACCAGGTGAACTCGACGTAGCACTCGTCGCTGAAGACGGGGACGTCGTGGCGGCGACCCCACGCGGCCTCCGCAGCGAGGTCGCCGAGGGCACCGGTGGGGTTGGCGGGGGTGTTCACCCACAGACAGATCGCTCGGTCCGCGTCGGTGGGATCGACGGCGTCGAGGTCGAGGGCGCCGTCGGGCCGCACGCCGACGGGCACCGCCCGGGCTCCGGCCAGGGTGGCGCCCATGGCGTAGGTGGGGTAGCTCACCGCCGGGTACAGCACCGTGTCGCGGGACGGATCCCGCAGCCGCAGCCAGTGGGGGACGCCGGCCACGAGCTCCTTCGTGCCGATGCAGGCGGCGAGGTCCGAGGGCGCCACCGTGACGCCCAGGCGCCGTTCCAGCCAGCCGGCGGCGGCCTCGCGGTAGGCCGGCGAGCCCACCGACGGCGGATAGCCGCGCTCGGCACCCGAGCGGGCCAACGCGTCGAGGACCAACTGCGGAGGTGGGTCGCACGGGGTGCCGATCGAGAGGTCGACGACACCGCCCTCGTGGGCCTCGGCCAGGGGGACGACGTCGGCGAGACGGTCGTACGGATACGGCGGCGGGACGAACCCCGCAGGGGCGGCCATCAGGGGGCGGTGGTGCCGATCGACGCCGGGGCGGCGGCCACGAACTCCCGGAACCGGTGCGCGGAAGCGTCGTCGAGGCGGGCGCGCACCACCATGGCATCGTCGCCGGCGTCGGCGGCGAGGACCTCGCCCTCGCGGTGCAGGGCAGCGAGCACGTCGCCCCGGTCGAAGGGCACGACGAGCTCGACCACCGACGCCATCCCCCGGAGCCGGTCGCCGACCGCTCGGAGCAACCCGTCGATGCCCTCCCCCGTCACCGCGCTCACCGGCACCGAGCCGGGGTGCAGCGCGACGAGGCGGGCCACCGCCACCGGGTCGAGGTCGCACTTGTTCACGACGAGCAGCTGGGGGACCCGGCCGGCCCCGATCTCGTCGAGCACGCCGTTGACGGCGTCGATGTGCTCACCGGGGTCAGAGGTGGAGCCGTCGACCACGTGGACGAGCAGGTCGGCGTCGACCACGACCTCGAGCGTCGACCGGAAGGCCTCGACGAGCTGATGGGGGAGCTTGGTGATGAAGCCGACGGTGTCGGTGACCAGCACCGACTCGCCGCCCGGCAGCGCGAGCCGACGCGTGGTCGCGTCGAGGGTGGCGAACAGACGGTCCTCGACGAGGACGCCGGCGTCGGTGAGCCGGTTCAGCAGGGTCGACTTGCCGGCGTTCGTGTACCCCACGATGGCCGCGGTGTGCAGACGTGACCGCCGGCGGGCCTTGGCCTGCGTCCGCCGGACCCGGGTGACCCCCCGCAGCTCGGCCTCCAGCTTGTGCATCCGACGCACGAGTCGCCGGCGGTCGATCTCGAGCTGGGTCTCGCCGCCGCCCTGGCGGGCACCGATGCCGCCCCGCTGCTGGGAGAGCTGCTTGCCCCGGCCGCGCAGGCGGGGGAGGCGATAACGGATCTGCGCCAGCTCGACCTGGGCCTTGCCCTCCTGGCTCGACGCGTTCTGCCCGAAGATGTCGAGGATCACCGCGGTCCGGTCGATGGCGGTGCGGCCGAGGAGCTTCTCGAGGTTGCGCTGCTGGCCGGGGCTCAGCTCGTCGTCGAAGACCACCGTGTCGACGTCGAGCTGCTCGCAGAGGACACGCAGCTCCTCGACCTTCCCGCTGCCGAGGAAGGTGGCGGGGTCGGGGTGGTGGCGGCGCTGCACGACCCGCCCGATCACGTCGGCGCCGGCGGTGTCGACCAGGAGGGCGAGCTCGTCGAGGTGGCGGTCGGTGTCCTCCTCCAGATCGTGGGGGCGGGTCACCCCCACGATCACGATCTTCTCCCGGAAGGCCCGGTCGATGAGCCCGGACGAGGTGCCGCCGAAGTCGCCGAACGCACCGCGATGGCCCGTCTGGGCCGACGGGCCGAGGTCGACGTCGTCCTCCGCCTCGTCGACGTCCGGGTTCGCGAGGTGGGCATCGCCGAACGGGTCGGCTGCCTCGTCCGCGCCGGGGGCGACGTCGGCGAACGGATCGTCCTCGCGGCCAGGGTCACGCATCGGGGACCTCGATCGTGGCGACGTGCTGGGTGGGGCCGACGAGCAGCGGCTCCTCGCCGGCGAGGACGACCTCGGCGACGCCCCCCGGCATCTCGACGCGTACCTCGGTGCCGACGAGGCCCCAGGCGTGGGCCAGGTGGGCGGCGGCCACGGCTCCCGTGCCACAGGCCTCGGTGACTCCGGCGCCGCGCTCCCACACCCGCAGACCGAGGGTGTCGGGAGCCTCGGCCACGGCGATGAACTCGACGTTGATCCCGTCGGCGAAGCGCGCCTCCAGCCAGGCGCCCTCGTGCCCGAGGTCGACGGCACCGACGTCGTCGACCACGACGACCAGGTGCGGGTTGCCCACGTCGACGGTGGCGTGACGCCGCGCACCGAGACGCTCGGCCACATCCGGGGGGACCGCCGGGCCGCCGGCGACGGCGCCCATGGTGACGCTCACCGTCGCCAGGCGCCGCTGGGCGTCGTCGTGCACCGTCAGGCGGCGCAGGCCCGCGTCCGTGGCCACGACGTAGTCGGTCTGGTGCTCGTCGCGGGCCTGGGCGAGCGCCTGGCCGAGGCAGCGGATGCCGTTGCCGCTCATCTCGGCGACGCCACCGTCGGCGTTGCGGAGCGTCATGACGACGTCGACGGGGTGCCCGTCCCCATCGGACGAGTCCTTCGCGGGGACCGCGCCGACGATCAGCCCGTCGGCCCCGATGCCCCGACGCCGGTCGCACAGCTCCCGCGTCCGCTCCGCGGTCACGGTGACGGGGCCGTTGACCTCCTCGAGCACGATGAGGAAGTCGTTGCCGAGGCCGTGGTGCTTGGAGAGGCGCATGGGAGTTCAGTCTCCCAGGATTCGGTCGAGGGCCACCAACGCGTTCGCGACGGACGCCGGGGGGAGGGCGCCCTCGCCGACGTCGCCGTGCGGTTCCCCGTCGAGGTCGAGCCACTGGATCCGGGGGTCCCGTCCGAACCAGCGCTGCTGGCGTCGGGCGAACCGGCGGGTCCGGAGCACCGCGGTGGAGACCGCCTCGTCGAGCGGCGTGCCGTGCTCGAGGTGGTCGAGCAGTTCGGCGTAGCCGAGCGCCTGGCGAGCGGTGCGCGACAGCCCGGCCGGTCGGTCGAGGAGGGCCTGCACCTCCGCCACGAACCCCCGGTCGATCTGGTCGGCGTACCGCCGGGCGATGCGGGCATCGAGCCGCGGACGGCCGAGCCGGAGGCCCACGACGGGGAAGGGCAGCGGCGGGTAGGCGTCGAGGCCCGGGCCGAACGACGAGAACGGCCGCCCGGCCCCGAGGGTGACCTCGAGGGCCCGCAGCACCCGACGACGGTTCGTGGGTTCCATCCGGCCGGCGGCGACGGGATCGAGGTCGGTCAGCCGGAGGTGGAGGGCGGCCGTGTCGTCCTCCGCCTCGAGCCGGGCGCGGACGTCGGGGAAGCGGCCGGGGATGTCGAGCCCGTCGACGACGGCCTGGAGGTAGAGGCCGGTCCCGCCCACCAGCAGGCCCCGGCGCCCTCGTCGCTCGAGCTCGGCCAGCACGGCGGCGGCCGCTTCGGCGTACTGCGACACCGAGTAGTCGACGTCGGGCTCCACCACGTCGATCAGGTGATGGGCCACCTCGGCCTGTTCGGCGGCGGTGGGCGTGGCCGTGCCGATGTCCATGCCCCGGTAGACCTGCATCGAGTCGACGGCCACGATCTCGAGCTCCGGCCGGCGTCGGGCCAGGGCGAGCGCGAGGGACGACTTGCCCGACGCGGTCGGACCGACCACGGCGAGGTGGCGGGGCCCCGGGCGGAACCCGGTCGGGGCCGGAGGGGGCACCGTCAGCTCGCGGCGACCGGGATCCGGGTGCGGTGCCGCGGTGGGGCGAGGACGTCCACGAGGTCGCCGCGCAGGAAGTGGGGGCCGGCGTCGATGATGTCGACCGACGCCCGCGAACCGGCTCGGATCGGCGCCGCCGACGCGAAGTGGACGAGCTTGTTCTGCGTGGTGCGCCCGGTGAGCACGGTGCGGTCGCGCTTGCTCGGCCCCTCGACGACGACCTCCTCGCGCCGTCCGATGCGGGCCCGGTGGCGGACCAGCGCCGAGCGCTCCACCACCACGCGGAGCCGGTCGAAGCGCTCCGCCACCACATCGGGAGCGACGAAGCGATCGGTGAGCTCGGCCGCCTCGGTACCGGCGCGGGGGGAGTAGATGAACGTGTAGGCGGAGTCGTACGCGGCCGTGGCGGCGACGTCGAGCGTGTCGGCGAAGTCGGCGTCGGTCTCCCCCGGGAAGCCCACGATGATGTCGGTGGTGACGGCGAGATCGTCGATGGCCGCTCGGGCGTCGGCCAGCTTCGCCAGGTAGCGCTCGGCGGTGTAGCCGCGGTGCATCGCCGCCAGCACCCGGTCGCTGCCGGACTGCAGCGGCAGGTGCAGGTGGGGGCACACCTCGGGCACCTCGGCCATGACGGCGATCGTGTCGGGCCGCAGGTCCTTCGGGTGCGGCGAGGTGTAGCGGACCCTCTCGATGCCCGGGACCCCGGCCACCGCGCCCAGCAGGTCGGCGAACAAGGGGCGAGGCCGGCGGGCCGGATCCTCGGCCCAGACCGGTCCGGCGATGCTCCGGTCGGCGGGTGACAGCGCCTCGCCCCGCCGGGCGGTGGTGAGGTCGCGCCCGTAGGAGTTCACGTTCTGGCCGAGCAGGGTGACCTCGATGACCCCGTCGACGGCGAGGCGCTCGACCTCGGCCACGAGCTCGCCGAAGGGACGGCTGATCTCACGGCCGCGGACAGCCGGGACGATGCAGAAGGCGCAGGCGTTGTCGCACCCGATCTGGATGGTGACCCATGCCGAGTGGTCCACCTCGCGGCGGACCGGGAGCGCCGACGGCCACGCTTCGGCGTCGTCGAGGGCCTCGTCCCAGATCTCGGTCACGGGGCCCGACATCCGCGATGCGTGCAGGAGCTCGACGGTGCGGTGCACGTTGTGGGTGCCGACGACGACGTCGACGTGACCGGCACGCTGTTGGAGCAGCTCCCGGTCCTTCTGGGCGAGGCAGCCGCTGACGATGATCTCCATCCCCGGTCGGGCCGCCTTGGCCGACTTCAGGTGGCCCAGGGTGCCGTACAGCTTGTTGTCGGCGTTCTCGCGGATGCAGCACGTGTTGAGCACGACGACATCGGCGTCGTCGGGTGACGACGCGGGGCGGAGACCGTCGGCCTCGAGCAGACCGGCGATCCGTTCCGAGTCGTGCTCGTTCATCTGGCACCCGAAGGTGCGGATGGCGTAGGTGCGGCCGTCGGTCACGCTGCGAGGCTACCGGCGCGACATGGACGGGCCCGCGGCGCGACGGGGGACGGGTCGGCGCCACGGGCCCGTCGAGGGTCAGTCGCTCAGGCTGATGGGCAGGTCGTCGAGCTCGGACATGACGTCCCCGACCTCGCCACCGGCCTCGGCCTCGTCGGTCACGCCGATGCCCATCTGGGTGAGGATGCGCTCGGAGATCTCGACCATGATCTCGGGGTTCTCCGACAGGAAGATCTTGGCGTTCTCCCGGCCCTGACCGAGCTGCTCGCCCTCGTAGGTGTACCAGGCACCCGACTTCTTGACGATGCCGAGATCGACACCGATGTCGAGCAGAGAGCCCTCACGGCTGATGCCCTTGCCGTACATGATGTCGAACTCGCACTGCTTGAACGGCGGGGCGACCTTGTTCTTGACCACCTTCACCCGGGTGCGGTTGCCCACCACCTCGACGCCGTCCTTGATGGCCTCGATGCGGCGGATGTCGAGGCGGACCGACGAGTAGAACTTGAGCGCCCGACCGCCGGGGGTGGTCTCGGGGCTGCCGAACATCACGCCGATCTTCTCGCGCAGCTGGTTGATGAAGACGCAGACGGTGTTGGACTTGTTGAGGTTGGCGGTGAGCTTGCGCAGCGCCTGGCTCATGAGTCGGGCCTGCAGGCCGACGTGGCTGTCGCCCATCTCGCCCTCGATCTCGGCGCGGGGGGTGAGCGCCGCCACCGAGTCGACGACGATCACGTCGAGCGCACCGGAGCGCACCAACATGTCGGTGATCTCGAGGGCCTGCTCGCCGGTGTCGGGCTGGGAGATGAGCAGCTCGTCGATGTCGACGCCGATGTTCTGGGCGTAGAGCGGGTCCATGGCGTGCTCGGCGTCGACGTAGGCACAGATGCCCCCGTTGCGCTGGGCCTCGGCCACGACGTGCATGGCGAGGGTGGACTTGCCCGACGACTCGGGGCCGTAGATCTCGACGACCCGACCCCGGGGCAGACCCCCGACGCCGAGAGCGAGGTCGAGCGCCAGGGCCCCGGTCGAGATGGTCTCGACGCGCATGGTGCCCTTCTCGCCCATCTTCATGACCGAGCCCTTGCCGAACTGCTTCTCGATCTGCCCGAGGGCCATGTCGAGTGCCTTGTCTCGCTCCACGATGTGTCTCCTGACGTGCTGGTGGGCGCCTGGTGCGCCGGCGGATGTGGTGCTGGAGGGCCGGGCGACGCCTCGGCGAGTGCGATGAGGAGGACCCTACGGAGGGGGTGGGACAGTGCCGGCGGGACAGGGCCGGCGGGACAGGGCCGGCGGGCCGGTGCAGCGGGAAACGACAGCAGTGTAAGTACGAACAACCGTTCGGTCAAGCACCCCTGCCCTGCGTTCGGTCCGGCGTCCGAATCTGGCGCCCGTCAGGGCCCGTCGGGGAGCGCGGTTGGTATCGTCGGGACAGAGCCCGTCGCCCACCGAGGAGCCCCCATGAGCCAGCCTCTCCCCACGGACCCCGCCGAGCGGGAGGCCCTGCTGCGTGAGCGACTCACCCCGCTGCAGTACCAGGTCACCCAGCAGGCCGGCACCGAACGGGCCTTCACGGGCACCTACTGGGACACCAAGGACGACGGCGTCTACCGGTGCATCGTGTGCGACACCGCCCTGTTCCGGTCCGACACCAAGTACGACTCGGGCACCGGGTGGCCCAGCTTCTGGGAGGCCGTCGACGACGGTGCCGTGACCACCCACGTCGACCGCAGCGCGGGGATGGTCCGCACCGAGGCGGCGTGCGCCACGTGCGGCGCCCACCTCGGCCACGTCTTCGACGACGGTCCCGCTCCCTCGGGGTTGCGCTACTGCATGAACTCTGCGTCACTGCGCCTCGACCCCGACGGGACCTGACACCCGACGGGACCTGACACCCGACGGACCTGAGCCCCGGCCGAGCGAGGGGCCCGCTCCCTGCGCCGAGGACCCGCCCGCCTCAGCGGGCGAGGAGACGGCGGCGCAGGTGGTCGAGCACGGAGATCACCGTGAACTGGCGGATCTGGTCGCGCCCGCCGGGCAACCGGATCATGGCCGTCTCGGTGACGCCGTCGAGGTGGCTGGCGATGTGGACGGTCCCCGGGGCGATGCCCTCCTGGGGGTCCGGCCCGGCGACGCCGGTGGTGGCCAGCCCGACGTCGGCGCCGAGCACTCGGCAGACCCCCTCGGCCATCGCGGCCGCGGCGTCGTCGGAGACGACCGGCCCGACCGGCACGCCGAGCACGTCGAACTTGACCTCGCCGGCGTAGGCGGTGACCCCACCGCGCAGCACCTCGCTCGCCCCCGGGACCCCGGTGAGGCGGGCGGTGACGAGCCCACCGGTGACCGACTCGGCGACGCCCAGGCTCAGCTCGGCCGCCCGGAGCAGGTCGAGCACCACGACCTCCATCGGTTCGTCGTCGACCGAGAAGACGTAGCCGTCGAGGAGCTCGGCCACGAGGTCGACCTCCTGACCGAGGACGGCCTCGGCGGCGTCGGCGGTGGGCGCCTTGGCCGTGAGGCGCACCTTCAGGCCCTCGATGCCGCTGGCCAGGAAGGCGATCGTCGCCCGGCTGTCCGGATCGGAGCGGTCAAGCTCCTCGATGCGATCGGCGAGGATCTCGGCGATGCCCGACTCGCTGTGACCCCAGGTGCGTACGGTGCGGCTGCGGATGACGCCGGTGTCGCCGGCGCGCCGGCGCAGCTCGGGGATCACCGTTCCGGCCACCATCTCCTTCATCTCGTAGGGGACGCCCGGCACCGCGAAGATCACCTTGTCGCCCACGGGACACACCAGGCCGGGGGCGGTGCCCGGCTGTTGGGGGATGCGGGCGGCCCCCACGGGCACGAGGGCCTGGCGCAGGTTGTTGGCCGGCATCTCGCGGCCGCGGCCGCCGAACATCGCGGCGAGCCGCTCGACGACCTCGGGGTCCTCGACCAGCTCGACGCCCATCACCTCGGCGATCACGTCGCGGGTGATGTCGTCCTGGGTGGGGCCCAACCCTCCGCACACGATCACCGCGTCGCTGCGACCGAGCGCCGTCCGCAGCGCGGCCGAGATCCGGTCCCAGTTGTCGCCGACCTTGGTCTGCACGTAGGAGTCGATGCCGGCCAGGGCGAGCTGCTCGCCGATCCACGACGAGTTGGTGTCGACGATCTGGCCGAGCAGCAGTTCGGTCCCGACGGCCACCACCTCGCAGTTCACACCATGCTCCTGCCCACGACGTCCTCCCCGGCTCGGCCCGGCGACGCTACCCGGTGGGCGCGACCGGCGGATCCTCAGTTGACGGCCGGCACCGTCGTCGAGCGGCGCAGCCGGGCGGCCAGCGCGGCGTGCGCGACGGCGAGGACGGCGAGGCCCACGAGCAGTTGCCCGGGGGTGAACCAGCCCACACCCCACGACAGCCCGGAGAGGACGAGGACCACACCGAGCGCGCCGAGGCGGGCGGCGGTCAGCGGGCCGATGGGGGTGCGCAGGCCCAGCGATCCCACGACGGCGAGTCCTGCGTAGACGAGGGCGAAGCTCACCCCGAGGATCACACTGACCTCGTCGTGCACCGGGTGGCTGGCGGTCTGCAGGAACTTCGAGATGCCGATGGCCACACCGACGATGCCGATGTGGAGCGGGAGGTGGGCGAGCGCCCACAGCTCACCCTTGCCGGTTCCGGGCCGCACGCCGGCCTTGGGGATGTCGTCGAAGTAGATGAAGAAGATGGCGAACACGCCGACGAACTCGACGACCATCGCCAGCACGTCGGACGCCTCGATCGTGCCGGTGGAGACGACGAGACCGACCTTGACGAACGCCTCGCCGCACATGATCAGGGTGAGCAGCGCGCCACGTTCGACGAGGTGGTGGACGTCGACGGGGGGCGCCGGCGCCTTCCGTCCGCTCCCGAGCGCCGAGGGCACCACCAACACGACGATCGCCAGGAAGAGCGCCACGTCGTCGAGCCGATCGTCGAAGAGCCCGGTGGACAGCACGAGGAGCCCGGCGACCACGAGGCGGTCGCGACGTCGCCGCGCCCAGGCGCCCGCCTGCGGGGAGGTCTGTGCGGCGCGATGGTGGAGATAGGCCACCGAGAACACCGCCACGGCGTAGGTGATCCCGACGAAGTCGCTGGCGGAGGTCTCCCGGTTGGCGAAGGCGACCACCGTGAGCGTGATGAAGAACATCTGCACCAGCACGAGCACCCGATGGGTGAGGTCGTCGGTGCGTTCGACGTTGGCCAGCGTCGTGGTGTGGAACCACAGCAGCCACAGCAACGCGAAGAGCAGCGCGCAGGTGAACGCGCCGGACCAGCTGACGTCGGCGGAGAAGACGTTGGACACGACCATGGTGGCGGCCACGAAGACCAGGTCGTAGAACAGCTCGAGGAACCCGACGGCGGGAGCCGCCGACCCGGTGGGGGCGGCCTGCTCGGGCCCGCCGTCCCGCTCGGCGGTCACCGCCGGACCGCCCCGGGTGCGTCGGGGCTCACCCGACGAGGCCGCTGCGGTCGCCCCTCGCCGTCGCGGCGCGACGCCCGTCGAGCAGGTACTGCGCCGCGCTGATCACCGCGAGGGCCACGGCCAGGTAGAGCAGCGAGTCGGCCAGCCAGGTGACGTCGGTCAGCGGGGGCATGAGCACGGCCCCCACGGCGAGGGACTGCACGAGGGTCTTGGCCTTGGCCGAACGTCGGGCCGGCACCGCCAGCCCGCGCCGGCCCCAGTAGACGCGGTACAGGCTGATGGCCACCTCCCGCACGGCGATGACGGCCACCGGCCACACCGGGAAGCGGTCGACCGCGACGAGGGCGAACATCGAGCCGAGCACGAGGATCTTGTCGGCGAGCGGGTCGAGGAACGCTCCGCTCCGGGTGGTGCCGTAACGACGGGCGATCCACCCGTCGACACCGTCGGTGAGCGAGAGGGCGGTGAAGACGAACCAGACGAGCCAACCGCTCGGGGTGTCGCTGATCATGGCGAAGAGGAGAGGGGAGACCAGCAGCCGGACCACGGTGAGGGCGTTGGCCGGCGTGGCCAGCGCCGAGGGCCCGTACCCGGCGGGGGCGTCGTCGGCCCCGTGGTCGGGCCGGGGCTGGTCGGGCCGGGGCTGGGTGGGCTGGGCCCCTGACTCGCTCACGCCCCCACCCCCGTGCCCCCCAGGGCGCCGGTGGCCGGGGCGAGGGCCTGGTCGAGCGGCTCGGCCACCAGGTCGGGGCCCAGCGCGTCGACCACCCGGACGCTGACGATGGTGCCGACCTCGAGGGTGTCGGGCACGAGCACGACCCCGTCGATCTCCGGGGCTTCGCGGTGCGTTCGGCCCTGGCCGGGTTCGTCCACGAGCACGTCGACCACCGCACCGATCAACCGGTCACGTCGGGCGGCGGTGACGCCGTCCTGGAGCTCGCGCAGCTCGGCCAGGCGCTCGTCGATCAACGACCGGGGCACGTGCCCGTCGAGACCGGCAGCGTGGGTGCCCTCCTCGTTCGAGAACGCGAAGAACCCGCACCAGTCGAGCTGGGCGTCGGCCACGAAGCGCAGGAGGGCGTCGTGGTGCTCCTCGCGCTCACCGGGGTAGCCGACGATGAAGTTCGACCGGAACGTGGCGCCGGGGTCACGGCGACGGATGTCGTCGATGCGGCGCAGGAACCGCTCGCCGTCGCCCCACCGCCGCATGCGCCGCATCAGCTCGGGTGCAACGTGTTGGAGGGACAGGTCGAAGTACGGGACACCGGTGGCCAGGACGGCGTCGATGAGGGCGTCGGTGAGGTCCGAGGGGTAGAGGTACAGGAGCCGGGTGCGGTCGACACGGGCGGCGACGGCCTCGACCAGCGGGACGATGGCCCGCTCCCCCACCCCCTGGTCACGGCCGTAGGCGGCGAGGTCCTGGGCGACCAGCACGATCTCACGCGCACCGAGCCCGTCGACCTCGGCGAGCACGTCGGCGAGGGCGCGCGACCGCTGCGGACCCCGGAAGCTGGGGATGGCACAGAACCCGCAGGCCCGGTCGCAGCCCTCGGCCACCTTGACGTAGGCCCACGGGGCGGTGGCCGGCGGTCGGGGGAGCTCGAGCAGATCGAAGGCCTGGACGGCGGGAGCCGCAGGATCAGGGCGACGGCCCAGGGTGACCGGCACGCCGAACCCGGCGACGGCGTCCACCTCGGGCAGCGCCTCGGCGAGCTCGGTGCCGTAACGCTCGGCCATGCACCCGGTGACCACGAGGCGGGCGCCGTCGCGACGGGCATCGTCGAGGGCGAGGATCGTGTCGACGGACTCCTGGCGGGCCTCCTCGACGAACGCGCAGGTGTTGACCACCACCAGGTCGGCCTGCTCGGCGGAGGCGGCCTCGACGAGCCCGTCGGCGAGGAGGCGACCCACCAGCTTGTCGGAGTCGACCTGGTTCTTGGGGCAGCCGAGCGTCTCGATCCAGTAGCGCTCGGGCATGGCCGGCCATGCTAGGTGGGCGCCCGCCACGTCGACCACATGCCGGGGCCGACGCGTCCGGTCGAGGTCGTCTCAGAGGGCCCCGCCGAGCAGGTCGTCGAGGGCCCCCATCGAGGGCGCGAAGTAGTACGCCCCCGAGTTGGGCCGGGAGAAGTCGGTCAGGCGGTCGCGCATCCCGTCGGCCAGGCCGAACATCCGCTCCAGCATCACGCGGAAGCGGCGCTGCTCGACGCTGAAGGCCAGGAAGTACAACCCCATCTCCCCCACTCGCCCGTACGGGACCGAGCGTCGGTAGATCTCGGCCTCCTCCCCGTCGAGGTCGATCTCGACCCGGGCGATGTGGGCGTCGGCGGGCTTGTGGGCGTCGTCGAGCTCGACGCTGTCGGGCTTGGTCCTGCCGATCACCCGTTCCTGCTCGGCGACCGGCAGCGCGTGGAAGCCGTCGAGGTCGTGCACCCATCGCTGGGCGAGGACGTGGCTGCCGCCAGCCCCCGGGAGACCGTCGGGGATGCACGCCACCTCGAACGCATCGGCCAGGGGCGGGTTGGCCGACCCGTCGACGAAGCCGGTCAGGTCACGGCTGTCGTGGTACACGAAGCCGGGCTGCTCGAGCACGACGGCGGCCACCGGGGCGAGAGCCGCCACCGTGGCTCGGGCGGCGTCGAAGACCACGTCCTCGCCGGTGCCGTGGACCCAGACCCACACGTCGCCCTGGGTCGAGGGGGCGGTGTGGCCGTCGAGGCCGTCGAGGGCCGGGAAGGGGGCGAGGTCCGCGGGGGTGTCGTCGCGGCGCAGCCGGTGCCACAGCGAGGCGCCGAGCCCGAGGACGAGGTTGATCCCCCCGGCGGTCACGGTCGGCTGGCGGACGGCGGCGAGGGCGGCGCGGATCTCGCCATCCGTGGCCGAGGGTCCGACGGCGAGCTCGAGCAGGTGGTGGCTGCGGGTGCCCTGGGCGAAGATGCCGGGCTGGGGGACGAGGTTCGGGGTGGGCACGCCCGGATGGTAGCGATCGGGCCGCGGGCCGGATCCGCTCGCCCTAGGTGTGCAGCGGCGCCCCGGGCCGGGGCCACGGCAGCGTGAAGAGGGTGCCCCACCCGGACCCGGTGCAGTGGGCGGTGCGCCCGTCGGGACCGCCGAAGCAGACGTTGGTGACCAGCGGATCGTCGAGGGGGATGTGGACCCCACCGCCGCCGTCGGGGTCGATCACCGTGAGGCCGCCCGCGCCGAGGGTGCCCACGACGACGAAACCACCGGCGTCGACGGCGAGGGAGTCGAACAGGTGCCCGTCGGGGGCGTCGTAGAGGAGCCGCCCCCCGTGCGGCGCGTCGGGGTGGGCGTCGGGGTGGCGGCCCAGCTCACCGGGACCGACGACCGGCCACGACCACACCCGCCCGGCATAGGTCTCGGCGACGTGGAGCACCGTGGCGTCGGGGGAGAGACCGATGCCGTTGGGGGCGTCGACCCCGAACGCCGCGGGGCGGATCGCCGATCCGTCGACGGCCGCCCAGTGGACGCCCGCCGCTCCCCCACCTGCCGAGCCGTCGGCCCGCACCCCGTGGTCGGTGAACCAGAAGCCCCCGGCCCCATCGAGCACCAGGTCGTTGGGGGCCTGGAGCCGGTCGCCGTGGCAGTGGGTGTAGAGCGCCTCGAGCGCCCCGGTGGACGGGTCGACCCGGTCGATGCTCCCGCCCCGCCACGCCTCGTTCCCGTGGCCGGGGACGGTCAACCCGTCGGTCTCGGTGAAGACGAAGAAGCCGCCGTTGTTGCACACCAGGAGGGTGTCGCCGGCGACGGCGAGCCCGTTCGGACCACCGGGGACGTCGGCGACGTGGGCCGGCGTGCCGTCGGGCCCGATCCGGGTGACACAGGCCCCGGCGATCTCGGTGAGGATCGTCGAGCCGTCGGCGAGGGCCACGGGGCCCTCTGGGAAGCGCAGTCCGGTCGCCAGGGTGGTGGCGTCGCCGGCGGTGGGGAGGCGGTCGGGCATGCCCTCCTCTACCACCGATCGCCGCGGGCCTGCGGCGTGGGCGGGGAGAGCGGGGAGCGGATCAGGCGGCGTCGTCGGGCCCGGCGCCGTCGAGCTCCTCGGGGGTCATGAGCACGGCGCGGGCCTTCGAGCCCTCGGAGGGCCCGACCACACCCTGTTGCTCGAGCAGGTCCATCAGTCGGCCGGCGCGGGCGAAGCCCACCCGCAGCTTGCGTTGGAGCATCGACGTGGACCCGAGCTGGGAGCGCACGACGAGCTCCATCGCCTGGCGGGTGAGCTCCTCGTCGTCGTCGTCCCCACCGCCCCCACCGGCGCCGACGGTCCCGGCGGCGCCCGCGGAGCCCTCGTCGCTGCCCTGGACGGCCTCGTCGTAGGCGACCTCGGGCTGCTGGCGCCGCCAGAACCCGACCACCGCCCGGACCTCGGCCTCGGTGACCCACGCCCCCTGGATGCGCTGGGCGACGCTGGAGCTCGGGCCGAGCAACAGCATGTCGCCGCGCCCGAGGAGCTTCTCGGCCCCGCCCTGGTCGAGGATGACCCGGCTGTCGGCGAGGCTCGAGACGGCGAACGCGAGACGGGCGGGGACGTTGGCCTTGATCACGCCGGTGATGACGTTCACCGAGGGGCGCTGGGTGGCGATGACGAGGTGGATGCCGACGGCACGGGCCATCTGGGCGATGCGACAGATCGACTCCTCGACGTCACGGGCCGCCACCATCATCAGGTCGTTGAGCTCGTCGACGACGATGAGGATGTACGGAAGGCGCTGGTACTCGACGCCCTCCGACGGGTCGCGGTACAGCTCGCCGCGGTCGAAGGCGGCGTTGTAGCCGTTGATGTCGCGGAAGCCGATCTCGCTGAGCAGGTCGTAGCGGCGCTCCATCTCCCGCACCGCCCAGGAGAGGGCGTTGGCCGCCTTCTTCGGGTTGGTGACGACCTGGGTGAGCAGGTGGGGCAGGCGGTTGTACTGGCCGAGCTCGACCCGCTTGGGGTCGACGAGGATCAGGCGGACCTCGTCGGGGGTGGTGCGCATCAGGATCGAGGTGATCAGCGAATTGATGCCCGACGACTTGCCCGCTCCGGTCGCCCCGGCGATGAGGAGGTGGGGCATCTTGGCCAGGTCGGCCATGACGGCGCGCCCGTTGATGTCACGGCCGATCACGACCTCGAGGGGGTTCGTGGCGGCTCTCGCCTCGGGGGAGGCCAGGATGTCGCCGACGGCGACGAGTTGGCGGCTGTCGTTGGGGACCTCGATGCCGATGGCCTGCTTGCCGGGGATCGGGGCGAGGATGCGTACGTCGGCCGAGGCCATGGCGTAGGCGATGTCCTTGTGCAGACTGGTCACCCGGGCCACCTTCACGCCGGGCGCCAGCTCGAGCTCGTAACGGGTGACCGTCGGCCCGACGACCATCCCCACCAGGCGGGTGTCGACGCCGTGCTCGGCGAGGGCGCTCTCCAGCGTGCGACCCCGCTCCTCCACACGGGCCCGATCGACCTCCTGGTGCTCGGAGCGGTCGAGGAGCTTCGCCGGGGGCAGCTTCCACGCCCGGGGCTTCACCGCGGGGACGATCGGCATGGCCAGCTGCTCGACCTCGACGGGCCCGTCGGTCGGCACGTGCAGGACCGGCTCGTCGTCGCGCAGGTCGAGCTCGAGGTCGTCGTGGGCGCCGGGGTCGATGATGGCGTCGAGCTCGTCGGGGTCGACGTCGAGGAGACCGGCATCGTCCTCGCCGGCCACGAACACCTGCGGGGCACCCTCGCCCTGGTCGTCGCCGGGCCGGATCTGCCGAGGCGCCAGGTCGTCGCCGGCCTCGCCGTCGAAGAGCTCGGGTCGGTCGTCGCCTGCGTCGGCGGGCGGGGTGGCGCGACCGAGCACGAACAACGAGTCGAGGGCGCGGCGCGCCACTCCGTGCACCGGCTTGACCGTGTCGGCGGTCCGACCGGCGGCGGTGCGCACCGACACCCCGGTGAGGATGACCAGGCCGACCACCCCGAGGGCGACGAGCAGCAGCGACGCCCCCCAGCGGGCCAGCAGACCCTGGAGCGGGTTGGCCACCAGCGCGCCGACGTAGCCGCCGGCGTCGATGAAGCCCGCGAGCGGCTCGCCGAACGCCGGTGCGCCCTTCGCGAGGTGGAACAGCCCGGTGGCGGCGAGGAGCACCAGCACCGAGCCGACGACGGCGCGGGTGAGGGGGCGCCGGTCCGCTTCGGGCGCCGGGCCTCGCAGCAACAGGGCCCCGAGGACGACGAGGGCCACCGGCACGAGGACCCGCAGCACACCGACCAGCGCGCCGAATGCGTCGCCGAGGCCGCGTCCGAGGGGCCCGGCGAGGTCGAGGTAGATCCCGAGGCCGCTCAGGAGGCCGAGGGCGACGAGGGCGACCCCCCAGACGTCGTGGCCGTGGCCCTCGAAGGCGCGCCGGATCGGGCCGGGTCCCGCAGGACGGGCGGCGCTGGCCGGTCGACCCTTCGGTGCGGCCGCCTTGGCGCCCCCGGTGGGGCGCCGGGAGCCTGCCGACGACGACCGCCCGGAGGTGGACTTCGACCGTTTCGTGCTGGAGCGTTGCTGAGTGGCCACAGGCGTGCGCGTTCCGTTCGGGGCCCCACTCCGCGCGCCGCTCCCGAGGGTACCGGTCCCCGGGGACGGACGCGGGGACCGGTCCCTGGGGTGCCGACAGGCGACGACCGGTGGGTAACGTCACGGTGAGAAGGCTCCGCTCGCGGGGCGAGGGATCGACGAGGGGAACCGATGCATCGCAGGACCAGAACCGCCCGGTGGGTCGCGCTCGTCGTGGGCCTGGCCCTGGTGGGTGGCGCGTGCTCGTCGACCGGCGACGATTCGTCGACCGCCACCACGGCCGCACCGACCGCCACGCTCGCCCCGCCGGTCGGCCTGCCCGCCTTCTACGGCGTGCCCGACCCACTCCCCCCGGGGGAGCCGGGTGACCTCATCGCCGCCGAGCGGCTCGACGTGGCCGGTGTGAACGGGACCACGTGGCGGGTGATGTACCACTCCGAGTCGGTGCAGGGCGAGGACATCGCCGTCACCGGGCTGATCGTCGTGCCGTCGTCCCCCGCCCCGGAGGGCGGCTACCCGGTGGTGAGCTGGGCCCACGGCACGGAGGGTCTGGCCGACACGTGTGCTCCGTCGCTCGACGCCGACGAGCTCGCCCCGCTGGCCAACCCCTTGCTCGACGCCGGCTACCTGGTCACCGCCAGCGACTTCGAGGGCCTCGGCACCCCCGGGCTGCACCCCTACATCGTCGGCGACAGCGAGGCCCGCGGCACGATCGACAGCGTGCGGGCGGCCCGCAACCTCCCCGACCTCGACGTCAGCGACCGCTACGTGGTGTGGGGCCACTCCCAGGGCGGTCACGCAGCCATGTTCACCCTCGACATCGGTGAGGAGTGGGCCCCGGAGCTCCAGCAGCTGGGGGTGGTGGCAGGTGCGCCGCCGTCACAGCTGCTGTTGATCAACGCCGCGTTGCAGACCAGCCCCTACCGCCACTACATCGCGATGGTCGCTGCGGCCATCAACGCCGCGTACGGCGATGAGGCCGCGCCGCTCGACGAGGTGCTCACCCCCGCCGGGCTGGACCTCTTGGACGAGGTCGGCGAGGCGTGCACCGGCGACCTCGCTGCCCAGTTCGCGGGCGTCGACATGTCCACCCTGCAGAAGGCGGACCCGGCCACGGTGCCCACGTGGAACGCCCTGCTGCGCGAGAACGACCCGGGGACGTTCACCACGCCCGCGACGGCTCCGCTGCTCATCATCCACGGTGGGAGCGACGAGCAGATCCCGGTTGCGTCGAGCGCCCTGCTGTTCGACCAGATGTGCGCGATCGGCCAGGTGACACAGCGCTGGGTGTACCCGGACCAGACCCACGGCGGGGTCGTGACGGCGTCGTTCGCGGACATGTTGCGCTGGATCGACGACCGCTTCGCCGGCGAATCGGCGCCCGACCCCTACCAGCCGGTCGGCCCTCCGGTGCCCGAGACCCAGTCCTGCCCGCCGACGTAGGCCCCTCCCCCGACCGGCTCGCCCTCCCCTGCTTCCGAACTGTTGCGTCCCCAGCTCGCCCAGACGAGCGGAGCGCTCAACAGTTCGGGCGAGGGGTGAGAGGTCAGGACTCGATGACGCCGTGGTCGCGGCAGCGGGCGTCCCAACCGGTGGGGTGGACCTGCACACGGAGACGACGCCCGCAGGTCGGGCAGAACCGGGGGGGCTCCAGCGGCCGGGAGCACGACGGGACGACGTGCTCGGCCAGCGTTGTGCCGCACCAGGTGCAGTGGGCGGCCTCCGGGACCAACGGTCAGAGGGCCTTCGACAGCGCGCCGATCGGCATGGCGAGGTCGTCGAGCATCTGGAGGTCCTCGTCGGGCGAGCGGCCGAGCGTGGTGAGGTAGTTGCCGACGATGAGGGCGTTGATGCCGCTCGTCAGGCCCAGGGCCTGCAGCTCTCTCAGCGTCACCTCGCGGCCGCCGGCGTAGCGCAGGATCACCGACGGCAGCGCGAGGCGGAACAGCGCGATCCAGCGGATCGCCTCGAGCGGCTCGACGAGCGGGCGGCCGGCGAACGGGGTGCCCGGTCGGGGGTTGAGGAAGTTGACCGGCACCTCGTGGGGCTCGACGGACCGGAGCTGCTCGAGCAGCTCGAGGCGCTGCTCGACGGACTCGCCCATGCCGAGCAGCACGCCGCAGCACAGCTCCATGCCCTCGTCACGCACCAGCCGACAGGTGTCGAAGCGCTCGGCCCACGTGTGGGTGGTGACGACCTCGGGGAAGAACGACTCGGCCGTCTCCAGGTTGTGGTTGTAGCGGTGGACCCCACCGGCGGCGAAGCGTCGGGCCTGTTCGGGGGTGAGGACGCCGGCGCTCACGGCCACGTCGAGGCCGGTCTCGTCCTTCACCAGCGGCACGAGCTCGAGCACCCGTTCCATGGTCCGCTCGTCGGGGCCGCGGATGGCGAGGACGATGCAGAACTCGCTGGCCCCGAGGGCGGCGGTCTCACGGGCCGCGGCGAGCACGTCGGCGGTGTCCAGGAACGGCGTGGCCTGCACGGGCGACTCGAACTTGGCCGACTGGCTGCAGAAGTGGCAGTCCTCGGGGCACCCGCCGGTCTTGGCCGAGAGGATGCCCTCGACCTCGACGGTGTCGCCGCACCACGCGAGGCGCACCTCGTGGGCCAGCGCGGCCAGCATCGGCACCGAGGCGTCGGGCACGTCGGCGAGGGTGGCCAGCTCGTCGGGGCGGAGCTGGCGGCGCTCGTCGAGCAGTGCCGCCTCGGCGGCGCGGATCGCCCTGCGGGCGTCGTCGGACGACAGCCGGGGACGGGGCGGAGCGGAGTCACGCGGGTTCGGCGACAGGGCGACGGGAACGTCGGACATGGGCGGAGAGGCTAGTGCTCGCCGGCGGCGCGCCCGGACGGTCCGGGGCCCCTGGTTCAGGCCTCCATCACCACCGGGACGATCATCGGACGCCGCTTGGTCTGCTGGTTCACGAAGCGCCCGGCGGCGCGGCGGACGTGGCGTTGCAGGTCCTCGATCGTGGTGGCGTCGTGCTGGAAGGCGTCCTTGATCGCGTCACGCACCCGCTCGGCGCACTGCTCGAGCAGGTCCTCGGCCTCGGGGGCGTACACCCAGCCCCGGGTGATGATCTCGGGGCCCATGAGCACCGCCCCGGTGGTCACGTCGACGCCGACGATCACGACGACCACGCCCTCGTCGGCCAGCACCCGCCGGTCGCGCAGCACGCCGTCGCCGACGTCGCCGATGATCCCGTCGACGTAGAGGAACCCGGCCGGCACCTGACCGCTGCGACGCAGTCCCTCGGCGTCGAGGGTGAGCTGGTCGCCGTCGAGACAGACCATCACGTTGTCGGCGGGCACCCCCATCGTACGGCCGTGGCGGGCGTGGGCCATGAGGTGGCGGTACTCGCCGTGCACCGGCACGAACCACTCGGGCCTGGTGATCGAGAGGAGGAGCTTCAACTCCTCGGCCTTGGCGTGGCCGGAGGCGTGCACGTCGGCGATGCCGGAGTGGACGACCTCGGCCCCGGCGCGCAGGAGGCCGTCGATGACCTTGGAGACGTCCTGCTCGTTGCCCGGGATGGGGTGCGAGCTCATGATCACGACGTCGTTGTCGGACAGCTTCAGCCACCGGTTCTCGTTGGCGGCCATGAGGGCCAGCGCCGACATCGGCTCGCCCTGGGACCCGGTGGAGATGATGCAGACCTTGGCGGGGTCGAGGTCGGCGATGTCGTCGATGTCGCGCAGGCGGTGGTCGGGGATCTTCAACAGGCCCATCTCGCGGGCCAGTCGGACGTTCTTCTTCATCGACATGCCCATGGTGGCCACGGTGCGGTCGAAGGCCATCGCCGCGTCGGCGATCTGTTGCACGCGGTGGACGTGGCTGGCGAAGCAGGTGGTGATGATCCGCCGGCCCTCGTAGGCGTGGAAGAGGTCGTAGAGGACGCTGCCCACGGTCGTCTCCGACGCCGAGTGGCCGTGCTCGTCGGCGTTGGTGGAGTCCGACAACAGGAGCCGTACGCCGTCGGTGCCGGCGATGGCGCCGATGCGGCCGAGGTCGGTGAGTCGACCGTCGACAGGAGTGAGGTCGATCTTGAAGTCGCCGCTGTGGAGGATGACCCCCTGCGGGGTGTGGAACGCGGTCGCGAAGCCGTGGGGCACCGAGTGGGTGACGGGGATGAACTCGACGTCGAACGGACCGATGCGGCGCCGTTCGCCGTCCTTGACCGGGACGAACTCGGTGCGGTCGAGCAGCCCGGCCTCCTCGATGCGGTTGCGGGCGAGGCCGAGGGTGAGCGCCGACCCGTAGATCGGGAACGACAGCTCACGGAGCAGGAACGAGAGCGCCCCCGTGTGGTCCTCGTGGCCGTGGGTGGCGATGCAGCCGACGATGCGCTCGGCGTTCTCGTGCAGGTAGGTGAGGTCGGGTAGTACGAGGTCGACGCCGAGCATGTCGAGGTCGGGGAACATGAGGCCGCAGTCGAGCAGCATGATGGCGCCGTCGACCTCGATGCAGGCGCAGTTGCGACCGATCTCGCCGAGCCCTCCGAGGAAGGTGACCTTGACGGGTGCGGGCGTGGCGGTGTCAGCCATTCGTGGCCTCGGGCATGTGCGGACCTCGTGTCGGGGGGAGTGGGGATCGGCGGGCGCCGGGTCGACGTCGACCGGAGGGCGTCACGCCGGGTAGAGCCGCCGGTGGACCTCGAGGGCGCGCGCCTCGAGCCCCTCGGGCGGCGGCCCGGCCGGCGGGCGGCAGTGGCCGGCGGGCCGGCCGAGGGCCCGCATCATGGCCTTGGTGGGCAGCGGGTTGGGGGCGAGGTCGCCGGTCTCGAACTCGAAGCTCTCGATCATCCGGGTGTTGAGCTCGATGGCGTGGGCCACATCGCCCTTGGCGTGGGCGGCGATCATCTCGGCCATCACCGGCGCGCACCAGTGGGTGGCCACCCCGATGACCCCGACCGCGCCGACGGCCAGGAGGGGCAGCGTGAGGGGGTCGTCGCCGGAGTAGACCTCGAAGCCGTCGGGGGCGGCGGCGATGAGCCGGGCCGTGTCGCCGGGGTGGCCGGCGGCGTCCTTGAGCGCCACGACGTTCGGCACCTCGCGGGCGAGGCGCAGGATGACCTCGTCACTGATCTTGCGCCCGGTGCGCACGGGGATGTCGTAGAGGACGACGGGCAGGTCGGTGGCCGCGGCGACCTGGCGGAAGTGAGCCTCGATGCCGGCCTGGGAGGGACGGTTGTAGTACGGCGTGACCAGCAGCACGCCGTCGGCACCGGCGGCGGCGGCCCGGCCGGTGAGCTCGGCGGCGTGGCGGGTGTCGTTGGTGCCGCTGCCGACGATGATCGGGGCGTCGACGGCGTCGCGGACGGTGCGCCACACGGCCACCTGCTCGTCGTCGGTGAGGCACGACGCCTCACCGGTGGTGCCGGTGACGACCAGTGCGTCGTTGCCCTGCTCGACGAGCCAGCGGGCCAGCTCGGCCGTACCGTCATGGTCGACGTCGCCGGCATCGTCGAACGGCGTGATCATCGCCGTCATCACCGGACCGAAGCGGGGCATGACGGCGAATCTACCAGTGACCCTGTTCGGGCCACGCGAGGGATGGGGTCAGGAGGAGACGGGGTCGGCGTCGGTGAGGGCGAAGGCCTCGTAGTCCGAGCCGGTGTCCTCGGCGTGCTCGAACTCGATGACGCCGAGCTCGGTGAAGCGCTCGCGCAACCAGCCGTCGCCGGCGTCGAGCAGGCCGAGCTTGCGGCAGTTGGGCACGATCTTGGTGAACAACATCTGCTGGAAGAGCTGCTGGTCGGGCGTGGCCATGATGACCGAGATGGCCTCGTGCACCGGCACGCCCATGCGCTCCCAGACCTCCTGTTGGAGGAAGCGGTCGCGCATGCGCACGGCCGCCTCGAAGGCGAACTCCTGGCGTTCGCGGATCTCGGCCTGGGTGAGCCCGGCGTAGAACTCCTGGAGCGACAGCACCCCGAAGGCCACGTGGCGTGCCTCGTCGCTCATCACGTAGCGCAGCAGCTGCTTGAGGAGCGGCTCGGTGGTCATCTGGTGCATGAAGCCGAACGCCGCGAGGGCCAGGCCCTCGACCATGATCTGCATGCCGAGGTAGGTCATGTCCCAACGGCTGTCGGCCACGATGTCGTCGAGCAGCAGGCGGAGGTGGGCGTTGACCGGGTAGCTGCCCGACAGCTTCTCGTCGAGGTACTTGGCGAACACCTCGACGTGGCGGGCCTCGTCCATCACCTGGGTGGCGGCGTAGTACTTGGCGTCGATCCACGGCACGGTCTCGACGATCTTGGCGGTGCACACCAGGGCGCCCTGCTCGCCGTGCATGAACTGGCTGAGCAGCCAGTTCTGCGACTCGATGCCGAGCTGGAGCCACTCCTTGTCGCCCCAGCTCTCGAAGAACGTGCCCTCGACGTCGAGGTTCACGCCGCGGTTGTTGGCGACGGCGTTGGCCTGGACGACCTGCTCCTGGTCGACGTCGAGGTGCCACGGAAGGTCGGTCTGGCCGTTCCACTGCGAGGTCTTGGCCTTCTCGTAGAGCCGCTCGAGCGCCGGCCGCGCACCCTTGGCGTAGTCCCAGGTGAAGATGGTGTCGGCCTCGTTGGCCACGGTGTGGGCCAGCGCGTCGACGTCGTGGTTGGTGATCTGCAGGATGGCCTCGAGGTCGTTGATCTCGGTGCGGCCGATGAGGTGCTCGGTGCTGGTCACGGTGGCTCCTGGGTGGCGGAAGGGTTCAGGCGGGGACGCCGACGCGCACGCCGGGCAAGAGGTAGGTCTCGACGAGGTGGCGGACACGGACGGGGTCGGTGAGCACGAGGAGGTCGTGGGGCTCCTGGAGGTGGGACAGGACGAGGCGGGCGGCCCACTCGGCGACCGCTTCGGCCTCGTCGGCGGGAAGGAAGCGCCGGAAGTGCCCTCCGCCCCAGGCCGAGACCGAGGCGAGCAGCGGGGCCGCGCCGTCGAAGGAGATGAAGGGCATGATCACGCCGGGCTCGTCGGCGAGGAGGCGTTGGAGGGCGGCGTGGTCGGCCAGGTGCACGGCGGCGCCGTTGACGGCGTCGACCACCGCGCCGGCGAGGTCCGCGGCGGCGTCGATGCGGACGCCGAGCTCGTCGAAGAGGGTGGCCACCTCCTCGGCGACCACGGCGCGCAGCAGCCCGCGCCGCCCGCCGGGGACGATGCGGTAGATGGAGGCCCGGCCGCATCCGGCCGCGGCGGCGACGTCCTCGATGGTCGTCGCCCGGAGGCCTCGGTCGGCCACGCAGTCGCGGGCGGCGCGCAGGATACGGGCCTCGAGGGCGGGGCCGGCGAGGGGTTCGGGTGCGGGGGTCGGCCGGGCTGTGACGGGGATCACCCTTGAGACACTACGCCCCCGGCTGTCTCATGACAAGACAGTCAGCGCGGAATTGTCTCGCGTCTTCGCGCGTTCCGTGTTCCGGGGTCACTGTACGTGGGAAGCCAGCCGGCGGACGGGGGTCAGCTCGGGGCCAGGACCCCGGCGAGGAACTGGGTGCGGACGAGGAGCGCCACCTGGTCGGGGTCGTCGAGGTCCCATCGCCCGGGACTGGCCATGTAGGACAGGAACAGCCGAGCGAGGTGGTCGGCGGCCTCGTCGACGTCGCAGTCGGCGCGCACCACACCGGCACGCCGGGCCCGCGCCAGCTCGGTCCCGATGTAGCCGGTGATCCCTTCGCGCACCAGCGCCGTCGTGGCCGACAGCTCGCCCAGGACCGCCTCGGGCTCGGTGCGCAACAGGCGCTGGAGCAGGCCGTGCTCGGTGATCGAGCGCCGCCCCACCGCCAGGCCGGTGGCCACCTTGCCCTCGAGATCGGGCTCGGCGTCGACCGCCCGGGCCAGGTCCTCGAAGAACGACGCCACCTCCCAGCCGACCGTCTCGGCCATGAGCTGGTCGCGTCCGCCCGGGAACGTCCGGTACAGCGTGGCTCGCGACGACCCGGCGGCACGGGCGACATCCTCCACGGAGGTGGCCCCGAGCCCGGCGGACTCCACACAGGCCCGGGCGGCCCGGTAGAAGCGGACCCGCCGCTCGTCGGGATCCACCCGCGACGCCTCGGCCATCAGCTCCCGACCGTCGTCGCCGTCTCGGTGTCCCCCGCCTCGGCCTCGACCGTGTCCGGGGCAGCCCGGTTGCGGGCCACCCGGCGCAGCATGAGCACGTAGACCACCGTGGTCAGCGTGGCGAAGATGAACCACTGCCCGGCGTAGCCGAGGTGGGGTCCCTCGCTCAGCTCCGGCGCGGGCACCGGGGTCGGGGTCTGGTCGGGCTGGGCCGGTTCCTGCACCCGGAGGTCGACGTAGGCGGGGATCAACGGCGAGGTCACCTGCTGGGCGAGGCGTCCCACGTCCACCCGCGAGAGGGTGCGCAGCCGGCCCTCGCCCGGATCCTGGGGGCTCGACACGATGCCGCCCGTCGAGCGGACCTGGGGCTCACGGACGAGCCCGGTGACGGTGACGGTGCCCGTCGGGGGCGCGAAGCGGTCCCAGGGCCCCTCGGGCTGCACGGCGAAGGGCACCCATCCCCGGTTCACGGCGACGGCGGTGCCGTCGGCCTGCACCAGGGGGGTGAGCACCCAGTACCCGGGAGCCCCCTCGTAGGAGCGGTTGCGGATCAGGACCTCGTCCTCGGGCCGATAGGTGCCGGTGACGGTGACGGTCCGGAACCGTGCGGCGGCCACCTCGTCGTCGGTGCTCGCCACCCCCGCGGGCAGGACCTCGGCGAGCGGTGCGGTGGGCAGGTCCTGGGCGGCGAGCACGGCGGCGTTGGCCGCTCGGCGCTCGTCGAGCCGGCTGAGCTGCCAGAACCCCGCCCAGATCATCGCCACGACGCACGAGCCCACGAAGAGGTGCGAGAGGATCCAGCCGGGCTTCAGGGCGAAGCGGTACACGTGACCAGGCTAGGACCGGGCCCCACCGGCTCACGAACCGACACGGCGACCGGCGACCGCGGCCGTTCAGACGGTGGGCAGCTCGTGGTCGGCGAAGCGGTCGCGGAGGTCGCGCTTGGAGAACTTGCCGACCGAGGTCTTCGGCACCTCGTCGATGAAGACGACGTCGTCGGGCAACCACCACGACGCCACTCTCCCGTCGAGGTACTCGAGCAGCTCCTCCCGGGTGAGCGTCGCGCCCGGGGCCACCACGACGCAGGCCAGCGGCCGCTCGCTCCACTTTGGGTGCTTCACACCGATGACGGCCGCCTCGGCCACGGCGGGGTGGCCCATGATCTCGTTCTCGAGCTCGACCGAGGAGATCCACTCGCCGCCGGACTTCACGACGTCCTTCGTGCGGTCGACGATGCGGAGGTACCCCTCGGCGTCGCACGTGACGACGTCGCCGGTCCGAAGCCACCCGTCGTCGGTGAAGGACTGCGGCGAGCGGTCGTCGTCGTAGTACTCCCGGGCGATCCACGGCCCCGCCACCTGGAGCTCGCCCCGGCTCACCCCGTCCCAGGGGAGCTCGGCGCCGGTCGTCTGGTCGGCGACCCGGAAGTCGACACCCGGGGCGACGAGCCCGATGGTCGACCGGAGGTCGGCCTTGGCGTCCTCGTCGAGATGGTCGAGAGTGGACTTGACGCGGCAGATCGACGCCACCGGGCTGGTCTCGGTCATCCCCCACGCCTGGAGGATGGGCAGACCGATCTTCTCCCGGTAGGCCTCGGACAGCGACCGGGGCACCGCCGATCCTCCGCACGGGACGGCGCGCAGGCTCGACACGTCGTGGCCGTCGAGCGCCCCGAGCACCCCCATCCAGATGGTCGGCACCCCGGCGGCGACGGTCACCCGCTCGCGCTCGATGAGCGACACGAGCGCCGGGGGCGACAGGTCGGGCCCGGGCATCACGAGGGTGGCGCCGGCGGCCACGCCGGCGTGGGCGAGACCCCAGGCGTTGGCGTGGAACATCGGCACGACGGGGAGGATGACGTCGCGCTCGCAGGCGCCGAGGCTGTCGGCCATCATCACCCCGGCGGTGTGCAGCCAGGTGGAGCGATGGCTGTAGACCACCCCCTTCGGATGGCCTGTGGTGCCGGACGTGTAGCACATCGACGCCGCCTGGTCCTCGTCGTCGACGCGGAGCTCGGCGGGGGTCGCGGCGGCGAGCAGGGTCTCGTAGTCGTGGACGGTCACCCCCTTGGTGTCGGCGGGCAGCTCGCCTCGCCCGTCGTCCATCACCACGATGTGACGGACCGTGGCGAAGGTGTCGACGATCGGCCAGAGCAGGCCCAGGAGGGACCGGTCGGCGAAGATCACCTCGTCCTCGGCGTGGTTCACGACGTAGGTGAGCTGCTCGGGGAACAGCCGGATGTTGAGGGTGTGCAGCACCCGTCCGCTGCACGGGGCGGCGAAGTAGAGCTCGAGGTGGCGGGCCGTGTTCCACCCGAAGGTCCCCACCCGGCCGTCGGCGCTGATGCCGAGGTCGTCGAGCACCCCGGCCAGGCGCCGGGTGCGCCCGCCCCACTCGCGGTAGGTCACGCGGTCGGTGCCGTCGGCGGTGGCGGTCACCACCTCCTTGTCGCCGAAGAGCCGCTCGGCGCGCTCGAGGAAGTGGGTCAGCACCAACGGTCGGTCCTGCATGAGCCCCTGCACGTGCGCCCCCTTCGGCGGTCCCACCCGGACCGCAGCCGTCGGGGCGAGCGTACGTGAGAGGATTCGGCCTTGCCCGAGAGCACCCCCACCCCCTCGGCGACCCCGCTCCGGCGCTCGCGGCTGGCCCTCATCCTGGGACCGGTCGCGGTGATGGTCGTGATGACCCAGGTCGCCGACGCGCTCTGGCCGGACCTGGTGACCTCGGCGCCGGAACTGCTGATCGCGCTGAGCTCCCGCAACCGCTACCTGGTGCTGGTCACCGGCCGCATCGACGACTGGGCGTACTACCTGATCGGCACGGCCCGCCTGATGGCGCCGGACCCGTTCCTCTTCGCGCTGGGCTGGTTCTACGGCCCCGCGGCGCTGAAGTGGATGGAGAACCGGACGCCGACGGTGGGCAGCATCATGCGGCGCGTCGAGAAGCTCTTCGTGCGCTTCGGCCACCCGCTGGTCGTGCTGATCCCCAACAACTACGTGTGCGTCATCGCCGGAGCGAGCCGGATGTCGCCGGGTCTGTTCTTCTTCCTCAACCTCACCGGCACGGTGGGCCGGCTGATCCTGCTGGCCTGGGTGGGCGACGTCTTCAGCGCCCCGATCGACTCGGTGCTCGGATGGATCGCGGACTACCGGATCCCGCTGCTGGTGGCGTCGATCACGATCGTGGCTCTCGGTGCCGCCGCCGAGGCCCGCCGGGGCCGCAAGGGCATGGACGCCCTCCACGAGCTACAGGCCGAGGACGACCCGCACCACACCGACCCCGACCCGACGGCAGCCGGGCCGGCCACATCCGATGCCGAGCCGGCCGGCGCGTCCGACGCCGATCCCGGGGGCCCGGCGACGCCTCAGACGTAGGTCGGGCGCACGTCGTTCCAGAACCCGAGGCCGGCGATCACGATCAACAAGACGCCGGACAACGCCCCGATGGTGCGGTGGTGGCGTCCGAGGAACCGGGTGATGGCCTGCTGCTTCGGCGCGGCCAGCAACGGGAGCAGGACCAGCGGCCACCCGAACCCCAGCGAGAACCACAGGAAGTAGCGCAACGACTCGACGAGGGCGCCCGACCCGCTCACGCTGCCGACGACGAACGCCGAGACGATGAGCGGGCCGGTGCAGGGCAGCGTGAGCGGAGCGAGCAGCATCCCGTAGACGTAGGCGGTGGCGGCGGGGTTGCGCAGGATCGGGACCTGCGTGCTCGACAGGCGGGCGAACGGGTTGCGCCCGGCCAGCATGGCGATACCGAGGACGAGGACCAGCCCGTACATGAGCGGCAGGAGCCACACGAGGACGTCGGCGACGCTGCGCTGGATCTGGTGGAACAGGAAGCCGATGGCGATCATCACGGTGACCACCCCGCCGAGCACCAGCAGGCCGAGCCACTTGGTGACCCACGCGTTGCGGGGGTTGGCGCTCTGGTTGGCGAAGAGCACGAACAGCCCCGGGTACAGCGGGAGCATGCAGACGTTGCCGAGGATCGCGGCGTTCCCCAGCGAGAACGCCTCGAAGAACTCGTCCACGTGCCGGCTCAGGCGCCGCGCACGGCGGCGACGATCGCGTCCTCGCTGATGCCGCCGGTCTTCATCTCCCCGGGGGTCCCGTCGGCGGCCACCACCACGTGCGGGGTGCTCGGCGGGTTGGCGGCGCTGGTGCCGAAGGCGTCGACGAACGCGGCGAGCATCTCGTCGCTCATCACGGCGAAGCGGATGTTGTCGAAGCCGTTGTCCTTGGCGTAGTCGGCCACCTCGTCGGAGGAGAGGTCGGTCTCGACGCTGAGGGCCAGGACCACCGCCTCGTCGCCGAGCGTCGCCGCGGCAGCCTGGGTGCGGCCGAGCTGGGACCGGCACGTGGGGCACCACGTCGCGAAGTTCTCGACGAACAGCGGCCGACCGGCCAACGAGGCCAGCGTGAAGGTGACGCCGTCGACGTCGGTGATCTCGATGGTCTGCCACGGGGCGAAGTCGACGGTCGACGCCGCAGGGGCCGGCGGGGCCTCGGTGGGGCCCGTGGCCGGCGCCGAGGTGGTCGGCGCCACGGTGGTGGGTGCAGGTGCCGTCGTCGGGGCGGCCGCCCCGTCGTCGGAGGAACTCGAGCCGCAGGCCGCGGCCACCAACGTCAACGCCGCCACTGCAGCAACCACTACCGGCCAGTGCCTCTTCGCACCCACGACTCTCCTGTCCTGCCCGGCGCTTCCGGGACCCGACCATCCCAGCACCCCCGTCGGCGGCCGCCACGCCACCCCGGGTCGAGTTTCGGAAACGTTGCGTTCCCCGTTGGCCGGCCTACAGGTCGAGCAGGGCGTCGAGGCCGACGGTGACGCCCGGGCGCTCGGGCACCGCCTTCACCGCCAGCACCACGCCTGGCATGAAGGAGTCGCGGTCGTAGGAGTCGTGGCGGATGCTGAGCGTCTGACCGGTCGTGCCGAGGACGACCTCCTGGTGGGCGACGAGGCCGCGCAGGCGCACCGAGTGGATCCGGATGTCGGCGGGTCCGGCGCCGCCGCGGGCCCCGGCGACGACCTCGGTCGTCGTGGGGTCGGGCGCCCAGTCGGCGGACGCGTCGGCCATGCGGTCGGCGGTGAGCATCGCCGTGCCCGACGGGGCGTCGATCTTCGCATCGTGGTGCAGTTCGATGATCTCGGCGGTCTCGAAGTAGGGCGCGGCGATCTCCGCGAAGCGCATCATGAGGACCGCCCCGATGGCGAAGTTCGGCGCGATCACGCAGTTGCTGGACGCGAAGGCCCGCTCGAAGGCGTCGTAGTCCTCGTCGGAGAAGCCGGTGGTGCCGGCGACGGCATGGATGCCGTGGGCGGCCAGCCAGAGCAGGTTGGCGCGGGCGGCCTCGAGGTGGGTGAAGTCGACGGCCACCTCCACGCCGGCCTCGACGAACGCCTCGGCGCTCTTCTCGATCTGCCACGACCGGTCGACGCCGGTGACCTGGCGAAGGTCGAGCCCGGCGTGGTGCGGGTCGACGGCGGCGACGAGGTCGAGGGCGGGGTCGGCAGCCACTGCCTGGCAGACGGTTCGGCCCATCCGCCCGCCTGCCCCGAAGACCCCCACGCGCAACGTCACGGGGCGAATCTACGGCTCACCGCGAGCCCACGCCATCGGAGAGGGCCCGGCGACGCGTCCCGGACGGGGGGCGCCCCCGGCGGCGTCAGCCGAGGACGGCGAGACGGGGGTCGGCGTCGGATGCGAACGGCCCGACCACCGAGACGGTGCGGGGACCCCCGAGGACGGCGCCGAGCACCCGCTGCACGTCACCCGGGGTGACCTCGCGGTAGCGGCGCAGGTGCTCCTCGACGGGGACGACCTCGTCGACCGCCACGACGGCGTTGCCGAGTCTGGCCATGCGGCTGCCGGAGTCCTCGAGCCCGAGCAGCATCGAGCCCTCGAGGAACCCGAGGGCGGTGGCGTGCTCCTCCTCGGTGATGCCGTCGGCGACGAGCGAGTCGAGCACGCCCTGGACCACCCGCCAGAGCTCGTCGACCTTCTCGGGGGCGGCACCGGCGTAGACGATCAGGCTCCCGGCGTCGACGTAGGAGGACGGGGCCGAGAAGACCGTGTAGGCCAGGCCGCGGTCCTCGCGCACCTCCTGGAACAGCCGGCTCGAGAGACCCCCGCCGAGGACGTGGTTCGCCAGCTTCAGGGCGTAGCGGTGGTCGTCGCCGTACGGGAGGCCCCGCCAGGCCATGGCCACATGGGCCTGCTCGGTGGGCCGTTCGACGACGGCCAGCGGTCGGGGCGCGGCGACGGGAGCGGTGCGGGACGGCGCCTCGCCAGGGGCCCGGTCGGCCATCAGCCCGGCGACGGCCTCGACGACGTCGGCGTGGTGCAGGTCGCCGGCGGCCGCCACCACGAGGTTGGCCGGGCGGTACCAGCGGTCGTGGAAGGCCACGATGTCGTCTCGGCCCATGGTCTCGACGGAGTCACGGGTGCCGAGCGTCTCCCGACCGAGCGGGTGGTCGGGGAAGAGGTGCTCGTAGAGCGTGGTGAACACCTGGTCGTCGGGGGTGTCCTCGCTCATGAGGAGCTCCTCGACGATCACGTCGCGCTCGGCGTCGATCTCGTCGGGGCGGAAGGCGGGGCGGCTGACGATGTCGCCCAGGAGGTCGAGCCCGAAGTGCAGGTCCCGAACCGGCAGGCGGAGGTGGTAGGCGGTGTGCTCCCGTCCGGTGTAGGCGTTCATCTCGCCGCCGACGGCGTCGACGGTGGTGGCGATGGTGCGCGCCGAGCGGGTGTCGGTGCCCTTGAACAGGAGGTGCTCGAGGAAGTGGGACGCCCCGGCGACGTCCTCGGTCTCGTCGCGCGATCCCACCGCGAACCACAGGCCCGCGGAGACCGACCGCGCCTCGGGCATGCGTTCGGTGACGACACGCACACCCGAGACCAGATCGGTCCGTTCGACGTCGGGCTCGCCGGCGAGCAGGCCCGGGAAGAAGGGTTCAGCGGCGACGGCCGCCACCCCCGCCGCCACGCCGGCCACGGCCGCCGGAGCCGCCGTCACCGCCACGACGCTCGGCCGCGGCAGCCGGCCCGAGGTCGCCGAGCTCACCGGCGATCTCGTCGTCGAAGGAGTCCTCGAACGAGACGTACTCGCGCTCGGCGCCGTTGCCGGCGTCGGCCGCCGGTGCCTCGGCGGCTGCGGGGGCCGGGGAGTCCGACGAGGCGCTCTCGCCGCCACCGGCGACGGGGTTGGCCAGCGACAGCGACACCTTGCCGTTGGGGTCGACATCGTCGACGCGGACCTCGACGGTGTCGCCGAGGTCGAGGACGTCCTCGACCCGGTCGATGCGCTTGCCGCCACCGATCTTGGAGATGTGCAGCAGCCCGTCACGGCCCGGGAGGATGTTGACGAACGCCCCGAACTTGGTGACGTTGACGACCCGACCGGTGTAGGTCTGGCCGACATCGGCGGTCGGCGGGTTGAGGATGAGGCGGATCTGGCGCTCGGCCTCGGCCACCGCGCCGGAGTCGGTGGAGCCGATGCTGACCCGGCCGACGCTGCCGTCGTCGTCGACGCTGATGTCGGCGCCGGTCTCGAGCTGGATGGCGTTGATGACCTTGCCCTTCGGGCCGATGACCTCGCCGATCTTGTCCATCGGGATCTCGAAGCTGACGATCTTCGGGGCGGTGGCACCGACCTCGGGGCGGGGCTCGGCGATGGCGCCGGCCATGACCTCGAGGATGGCGAGGCGGGCCTCCTTGGCCTGCTCGAGGGCCTGGGCCAGCACGTCGGCGGGGATGCCGTCGATCTTGGTGTCGAGCTGGAGGGCGGTGACGAACTCCGAGGTGCCGGCGACCTTGAAGTCCATGTCGCCGAACGCGTCCTCGGCGCCGAGGATGTCGGTGAGGGTCGTGTACTTGCCGTCGGCGAACACCAGACCCATGGCGATGCCGGCCACCGGGGCCCGCAAGGGCACGCCGGCGTCCATCATCGACAGGGTGGAGCCGCACACCGAGGCCATGGAGGTGGAGCCGTTGGACGACAGCACGTCGGAGACGGTGCGGATGGTGTAGGCGAACTCCTCGGGCGTGGGCAGCACCGGCACGAGGGCCCGCTCGGCGAGCATGCCGTGGCCGATCTCCCGGCGCTTCGGGCCGCGCATGAAGCCGGTCTCACCGGTGGAGTACGGCGGGAAGTTGTAGTGGTGCAT
Organism: Acidimicrobiales bacterium; assembly: GCA_025455885.1. Classification (NCBI taxonomy): domain Bacteria; kingdom Bacillati; phylum Actinomycetota; class Acidimicrobiia; order Acidimicrobiales; species Acidimicrobiales bacterium. The sequence continues at coordinate 134,387 of JALOLR010000003.1, read as the reverse complement.
GTAGCGCTTGCGGGTGACGTTGCCAAGGGCGTCGATCATCTGCTCCATGCGGGGCATGCCGAGGGTGGCCACGTTGAGCACCTGGGTCTCGCCGCGCTGGAACAGCCCGGAGCCGTGCACCGACGGGAGCAGGCCGACCTCCGCCGACAGCGGGCGGATGTCCTTCGGGCCGCGACCGTCGATGCGGATCCCGTCGTTGACGATGCGGCTGCGGACCACGGCCTTGGTGACCGACCGGAACGCCGCCTTGAGCTGCTTCTCGGCGCCGTCGAGGTCGGTGAACTGCGGGGCCAGCTCGGCGACGAGCTCGTCGCGCAGGGCCGCCTCGGCGGCGAGGCGCTCGGCCTTGTCGGAGATGACCTGGGTGGCGGTGATGGCGTCGCGCTTGGTCTCCATGGCCGCGAGGACCTCGGGGGCGTAGTCGACGCTGACGCCGTAGACCATCGGCTCCTTGACGCCGACCTGGGCCATGAGCTGGCGCTGGGCCTCGATGGACGCCTTGATGTGGGCCTTGGCCTCCTGGAGCCCGGCGGCCACGACGGACTCGTCGACCTTGGGGGCGCCGTCCTGGAACGCCGGCCACGAGGCCTCGGTCCCGCCGGCCTCGACCATGGAGATGGCGACGTCGCCGTCGTCGAGGGCCCGGCCGGCCACGACCATCTCGAACGTGGACTCCTCGCCCTCGTCGTAGGTGGGGAAGGCGATCCAGTCGCCGTCGGCGGTGTAGGCCAGACGCACGGCGCCGATGGGCCCGTCGAACGGGATGCCCGAGAGCATGAGCGCCGCGGAGGCGCCGTTGATGGCGATGACGTCGTGGGGGTTGACGAGGTCGGCGGCGAGCGTGGTGCCGACGACGTGGACCTCGTTGCGGAACCCGTCGGGGAAGCAGGGGCGCAGCGGGCGGTCGATGAGGCGGCAGGTGAGGATGGCCTGGTCGGGGGCCTTGCCCTCCCGCCGGAAGAACGAGCCGGGGATCCTGCCGGCGGCGTACATCCGCTCCTCGATGTCGACGGTGAGCGGGAAGAAGTCGGCGCCCTCACGGGCGGACTTGGCGGCGGTGGCCGTGACGAGCACGACGGTGTCGCCGAGCTGGACGGTGACGGCACCGTCGGCGAGGCCGGCGAACTTCCCGGCGCTGAAATCGATGGTCTTGTCGTCCTCACCCGGCACGGGTGCGGCGACGGTGATGGCGTCTGCCATGGGTTCCTCCTGGAACAGGTGACGTGAGACGGCGTCTCACGGGTTCGGAGGCGGTGGCAACACCAGTTCCCAGTGGTGGGCGGCGGAGCGGGTGGGTGACCCGCCGCTCACCACCGGCAACTGAGGTCGTCCGACCGCCGGGGGTGTCCCCTCCACGATGCCAGGCACCGGGGCGGGAACGGCGGAGGGCGACCGCTGGGGTCGCCCTCCGGGGATGGTGCAGCTAGCGGCGCAAGCCGAGCTTGGCGATGATCGAGCGGTACCGCTCGACGTCGTTCTTCTTGACGTAGTCGAGGAGACGGCGGCGCCGTCCCACCAGCATCAGCAGGCCTCGACGGCTGTGATGGTCCTTCTTGTGCATCTTGAGATGCTCGGTGAGGTGGTCGATGCGGTCCGTGAGGAGCGCGATCTGCACCTCGGGAGAACCGGTGTCGGTCTCGTGGGTGCGATGCTCGGCGATGGTGCCGGCCTTCGGAGGAAGGTTGGCGGGATCCTTGGACAAGTCTTTTCCTCTACGTGTGGGTGTCTGACCCGGCTCCGTGGCTCGCTGTGCGCGTTGCGGGAGGACTCCTGGGAGCCCTCCGGTGCGCGACGCGTCTGGCGTGGCCCGGGGCGGATGCGGACGACCGGGTGGTCGACCGACCCGTCAACCGTACCAGCCACGGCCCGGGAATCCCCAATGGCCGGTCGCACACGCGCCGTCGCCATGCCCGGTGGAGGGCACTGCGTCCGCACCTCGACGGGTCCGGACGCCTCCGGGATCGCGCCGGGCCCCTCGACGGCGGCGTCGACGAGCGCGTCGGACCCCATGGATCGAGGCGAAGCGGAGCGGGCACACGGGGCGCCGTAGTCTCAGCATCCGCCGGGCGGGGGCCCGGCCGACGACAGGGGGAACGGACGATGACCCAGACCACCGGACGGCCCGAACCGGTGCGCCTCGACGACCTGGCGGCCCCGCGGTTCTCGGCCGAGATCACCGAGATGATGGCCGGCGCCGCGGCGATGGGTGAGGCCGTCGAGCTCAACGCCGACGCGCTCATGACCCAGACCGCCGAGCAGGTCGGACTCGACGACTACGGCCCGATGGACTTCGTGGAACGCCTCGAGGTGCTCCTCGGGGCCCTCGACACCGAGGCCGGCCTCTCCCCCATGGGTCGCCTGTCGGCCGCCGCCCAGATGGGCCAACTGCTCACCAACCGGCTGCTGCTGGCCGACCTGCTGGCCCGCCACCCCGAGATCCACGACATCGAGATCGCCCGCCCGATGATCATCGCCGGACTCCCCCGCACCGGGACCACCCACCTCCACAACCTCATCTCGGCCGACCCGGCGCTGCGCTCGCTCCCCTACTGGGAGAGCATGCAACCGGTGCCGTTCCCCGCCGAGGCTGCGCTGGCGAACACGCCCGACGATCCCCGCTTGGCTCGCACCGAGGGCGGCCTGGTGATGCTCGAAGCGGTGATGCCCGAGTTCAAGCGCATGCACGAGATGACCACGTGGCACGTGCACGAGGAGATCCAGATCCTCGCCATCGACTTCTCCACGATGTTGTTCGAGACGATGGCGCCCATGCCGACGTGGCGGGAGTACTACCTCGCCCACGACCAGCGGCCTCACTACGAGTTCATGAAGACCGTGCTGAAGGCCTGCCAGTTCCTGCGCGGCGGCGACCGGTGGATCCTGAAGTCGCCCCAGCACCTCGAGCAGTTCGGCCCTGTCATCGACACGTTCCCCGACGCCACCGTGCTCGTCACCCACCGCGACCCCGTGTCGGTGATGGTGTCGATGGGCACGATGATCGCCTACTCGGCCCGCATGTCGCTCGACCCGATCGACCCGTCCAGGATCGCCAACTACTGGGCCGACCGCCTGGAGACGATGCTCAACGCGGCGATGAACGACCGGGGTCTGCTCCCCGACGCCCAGTCGATGGACGTCCGCTTCGACCAGTTCATGGCCGACGACCTCGGCACCGTGCGCCGCATCTACGAACTGGCCGACCAGCCCATGGACGCCGCCGCCGAGGCCGCCCTCGCCGAGTACGGCGCCACCCACCAACGTGACCGCCACGGCAAGGTCATCTACGACCCCACCCAGCTCGGCCTCGACGTGGCCCGCCGCCGCGCCGACATGCGCGCCTACAGCGAGCGCTTCTCCATCCCCGACGAGCCCTGGTGACTGCGCCGGTCAGGCGAGCGCAGCGAGCAGGTCGCGGGCCTGGTCGACGTCGAGACCCATCTGGGTGACCAGCGCGTCGACGGAGTCGAACTTCAGCTCGGGACGCAGGTACTCGACGAACTGCACCCGCGCGGGCTGGCCGTAGAGGTCGCCGTCGAAGTCGACGAGGTGGGCCTCGAGCAGCGAGGTGTCGGCGAACTCGTAGAAGGTGGGCCGGCGGCCCAGCGAGACGGCGGTCGGCCAGCGGGTGCCGTCGGGGAGCACGTACCAGGCGGCGTAGATGCCGTCGGCGGGCAGGCAGATCGACTCGGGGACGGCGACGTTCGCGGTCCGGTAGCCCAGCTCCCGGGCCCGGCCGTCGCCGTGGGCCACGACCCCCCGCACCTCGTGGTGGCGCCCGAGCATCGTCGTGGCGGCGTCGAGGTCACCGGCGCGCAGAGCGGCCCGCACCCGGGTCGACGACACCGGGTCCTCGGCGGCCTGTCCGTCGACGCCCACCAGGTCGTGGCCGACGACCTCGAAGCCGAGCTCGGCGCCCATCGAGCGCAGCAGTTCGACGTTGCCCGACCGCCGGTGGCCGAAGTGGAAGTCCTCCCCCACCGCCACCGCCGAGGCGTTGAGGCAGCCCACCAGCACGTCGGTCACGAACTCCGCCGCCGGCTCCTTGGAGCGGGCCTCGTCGAAGTGCACGACCAGCGTGTAGTCCACCCCGCACTCGGCCAGCAGCTCCAACTTCTGGTCGAGGTCGGTGAGCAGCAGCGGCGCCGACTCCGGACGCACCACGCTCGCAGGATGGCGGTCGAAGGTGACCACCGCGGTGGCCAGACCCCGGTCGTGGGCCAGCTCGCGCACAGTGGCGATCACGGCCCGGTGGCCGCGGTGCACCCCGTCGTAGGCACCGATCGTGACCGCGGTGCCCTGCGGGGGGCGGGGGCACGAGCTGACGTCGTGGAGGACCTCCATGGCAGGCGAACGCTACCCCTGCACGGCCCGCTCACCGGTGGTCGGACCGGGGCCCTCCACCGGCACCACGACCACCTCGGGTTTCACGGTCCCCTCCCGGTGGGGCCCGTAGACGGCGAGGAGCCGGCCGTCCCCGTCGAGCACCCGCCACGGGCCCTCACCGGCGAAGCGGTCGGTGGCGGACAGGACCTTGCCGTGCCCGACGTCCACCGCCTCGACGTCGTCGACGACCACCGCCGGGTAGTCGCGCAGCGCGTCGGCCGGGGTGAGCAGGCCCTCCGGCGACACCGCCTCGAGAGGGCAGGCGTCGGCGAGCGAGAACGAGCCGATGGCCGTGCGGCGCAGGTCGCGCAGGTGGGCGCCCCCGCCCAGCGCGGCGCCGAGGTCGGCGGCCAGGGTGCGCACGTAGGTTCCCGACGAGCACCGGACCTCGGCCCGGTAGCGCAACGGCTCCCCGGCCACGGGGATGACCTCGAAGCGGTGGACGGTGACCGGCCGGGCCACGCGCTCGACCTCGAGCCCCTCGCGGGCGAGCTCGTGGAGCCGGCGCCCGTCGACCTTGACCGCCGAGACCATGGGCGGCACCTGGAGGATGGCGCCGGTGAGGCCCCCAGCCGCCGCCACCACGGCGTCGGGGCTCACGTCGCCCATCTCGTAGGTGGCCATCACCTCCCCCGAGTCGTCGAGCGTGCTCGTCGCCACCCCGAGCACGATCTCGCAGGTGTAGGTCTTGTCGAGCGCGGTGAGGAAGCGCAGCAGCCGGGTGACCCGACCGACGCCGAGCAGCAGCAGGCCGGTGGCGCCGGGATCGAGGGTCCCGGAGTGACCCACCTTGCGGGTGCCCAACAGCCCCCGGCTCTTGGCCACCACGTCGTGGGAGGTCCACCCCGCCGGCTTGTCGACGACGGCCAGACCGTCGGGCCCGTCGGCGCCACCCCGGCGGCTCACGCCGGCGGGTCGGGGCGCTCGGCGTCGATGCCGTCGCCGGGATCGACGGGCGGCGTCACCGTCGACAGCAGCTCCTCGATCCGGGCGCCCTGGCGCACGGCGAGGTCCGGGCTGAAGGTGAGCTCGGGGGTGCGCTTGATCCGGGCCTGCCGGGCGATCGCCCCCTTCAGACGCCAGCGGTTCTCCTCGAGCGCCTCGAGGATCTCGGCGTCACCCTCCTCACCCTGCAGGGAGTCGTAGAACACGATCGCCGTGCGCAGGTCGCCGTCGACGTCGACGGCGGTGACGGTGAGCAGGTCGAGGCGCTCGTCGTCGAGGGCGGCCAGCTCCTCGGCCAGGATCTCGCGGAGCAGCTCGTTGAGGCGGGCCGTGCGCGGGTACTGGCGGGCTCCGCTGCGCTTGCTTCGTTGGCTCATCGGTCCACCTCCGTCCAGTGGCGGTCGGTGCCGACCACCTCGATCTCCGGGAACGACCAGACGAACCGCTCGACGGCGTCGAGCACCTCGGCGCACTGGCCGGGGCTCCCGCTGACCACCGAGAACCCCAGCTCGGCCCGCTGGTGCTCGTCGGCGAACCCGGTCTCCGCGGCGCTCACCCCGAACCGGCGCCTCGAGCCTTCGACGAGCGACCGGACCACCGACCGCTTGGCCTTGAGGGAGTCGGCGTCGGGGATCCGCAGGTCGACGGCCAAGGCCAGGACGTGCAGTGCCACGACGTTCAGGGTACCGCCGCCGGGGACCCTGACCCCGGGCCGGCGGATCAGGCCCTGGGGATCTCCCGGTCCTCGTAGGTCTCGATGACGTCGCCGCCCTTCAGGTCCTGGAAGTCGGTGAGGCCGATGCCGCACTCGAATCCGCTGGCCACCTCGCGCACGTCGTCCTTGAACCGCCGCAGCGAGGCGATGGCGCCCTTCCAGATGACGGTGCCGTCACGCAGGAACCGCACCTTCGAGCCCCTGGTGATGACCCCGTTGGTGACGTAGCAGCCGGCGATGGCGCCGACCCTCGGGACCCGGAAGATCTCGCGGACCTCGGCCTCGCCGGTCACCACCTCCTCGAACTCCGGCTGGAGCAGGCCCAGCATGGCGTTCTCGATGTCCTCGAGCACCTGGTAGATGATCTCGTAGGTCCGGATCTCGACGTTCTCCTCGTCGGCCATCTCCCGGGCCTTGCGGTCCGGTCGGACGTTGAAGCCGATGATCGTGGCGTTCGAGGCCGCGGCGAGCTGGATGTCGGACTGGGTGATGCCGCCCACCTCGCGATGGACGAAGGAGAGCTTCACGTCGTCGCGCTCGAGCTTCTTCAGGCTCTCGGTGAGCGCCTCGAGCGACCCGTTCACGTCGGCCTTGACGATGAGGTTCAGCGTGGCCGTCTCGCCCGACTGGATCTGCTGAAAGATGTCCTCGAGCTTGGCGCCACCGCTCATGGCGTGGGCCTCGCGGCCGATCGAGGCGACCCTGATCCAGTGCTCGCGGGTGGACGCGACCTTGCTGGCCGTCTTCTCGTCGGGGGCGACCACGAAGCGGTCGCCGGACACCGCGACCTCCGAGAGGCCGAGCACCTGCACCGGCGCCGACGGTCCGGCCTCCTTCACCTGGTTGCCCTTGTCGTCGATGAGGGCACGAACCCGACCCCATGCCGCACCGGCGACCATGGGGTCGCCCACGCGGAGCGTGCCGCGCTGCACCAACACGGTGGCGACCGGACCCCGACCGATGTCGAGGTTGGACTCGAGCACCACCCCGCGGGCCCGACCCTCGTCGGTGGCGCGGAGGTCCTCGAGCTCGGAGAGGACGACCAGGTTCTCGAGGAGGTCGTCGATGCCGAGGTTCTGGAGGGCCGACACCTCGACCATCACCGTGTCGCCGCCCCACGCCTCGGGCACCAGCTCGTGCTCGGAGAGCTGCTGCATGACCCGGTTGGGGTCGGCGTTCTCGCGGTCGATCTTGTTGATGGCCACCACGATCGGGACGTCGGCGGCCTTGGCGTGGTTGAGGGCCTCGACGGTCTGGGGCATGACGCCGTCGTCGGCGGCCACCACCAGCACCACGATGTCGGTGGCCTCGGCGCCACGGGCCCGCATGGCGGTGAACGCCTCGTGGCCGGGGGTGTCGAGGAACGTGATCTCGTGACCGTCCTTGGCCACCTGGTAGGCACCGATGTGCTGGGTGATGCCGCCGGCCTCGCCGGCCACCACGTTGGCGTTGCGGATCTGGTCGAGCAGCTTGGTCTTGCCGTGGTCGACGTGGCCCATCACGGTGATCACCGGGGGGCGCACCGGCCAGGCCTCGTAGGTCTCGTCGTCGACGTCGTCGTCGACGAGCAGGAGCTTCTGGAGCTCGACCTCCTGCTCCTCACCCGGGTTCACGAGTCGGATCTCGGCGCCGACCTCTGCCGCGAACAGCTCGATCATGTCGTCGTTGAGCGACTGGGTGGCCGTGACCATCTCGCCCTGTTGCATGAGGAAGCGCACCACGTCGGCCGCGGTGCGGTTCAGCTTCGGGCCGAGCTCCTGGGGCGTCGACGCCCGCTCGACGACGATCTCGCCGATCGGGACCGGGGCCTCGCGGGGCGTGTAGCTCGGGGCGTCGATGGGCTGGAGCTCGTCGCGGTTGCGGCGACGACGCCCCTTGCGACGGGGGGGTCGGCGCTGGCCGGGACCACCGGGACGGCCGCCACCGGGACCACCGGGACGACCGCCGGGTCCACCACCCGGGCCGCCACCGGGCCCGCCGCCGGGACGCGGGCCCATGCCGCCCCCACCGGGACGCGGTCCACCGCCGCCCATCGGTCGACCGGCGCCACCCGAGGGCGGGCGACCCGGACCACCGGGACGGCCGGTCGGACCGGCGGGGGCACGACGGGCCCCCGGCGGCGGCGGGATGGGCTTGCCGGTCGCCGAGGTCGGCGGACGCCCGGGAGGCGGAGGGATGGGCTTGCCCGAGGTGGACACCGGGGGACGCGGCGGCGCCCCGGGGGGCGCGCCCGGACCACCGGCGGCCGGAGCCTGCGGAGGGCGCGGCGTCGTGGGTCGGTCGATCGGCGGCACCGACGGCGCGGCGGCCGCCGGGCGCTCGATCGGCGCTGGTGCGGGAGGTGCCACCTCCTCGCGGCGCGGCGGCGGATGGGCCGCACCGCCCGAGGCGATCACCCGCTACGGGGGGGCGGGAGGCGCCGGCGGGGTCACCTCCGCGGGGGACTCCGGGGCGGGGGCCGGCGCGACCTCGGGGGCCGGCGTCGAGGTCTCGGCCTCCACCGGGGCAGCGGCCTCGGCGGCAGGCGGCGGCTCGGCGGCCTTCTTCGCAGCCGCCTTCTTGGCCGGCTTCTTGGCCGAGGGCTCCTCGGGCTGCTCGTCGCGGATCAGGCCCTCGCGCTCGGCCTTGCGACGGACACGGTCGGCCTGGGCCTCGACGACGCTGGAGGAGTGGCTCTTCACGCCGATGCCGAGCGCGACGCAGAGGTCGAGCGTCTCCTTGTTGGTGAGCCCGAGCTCACGGGCCAGCTCGTAGACGCGGATGTTTCCTGGCAACCTCGACCTCAGTCCTTGCAGCAATGACGACGAACCGACCGGAACGTCGTGCACGGCGCTCAGCGGCGCCGAGCGGCCATCCATTGTCGCGCACGGCGACCGGCGAGCACGAACGACCGCCGGTGCCGCCGGGCGCGTGGCGCCCCGAAAGGCGCTCAGACGACGCTATCGGCCTCGGGCGGGGCTTCCTCGGCGGGAGCGTCGGTCGCGACTGCGCCGTCGGGGCTCGCCGCGTCGGACTCGCCCGACACCTCGGCGGCGGGCTCGGTCCCGGCGGCACCGGTCTCCACCGCCGCAGCCTCGGCCTCGGCCTCGGCGACGGACTGCTGGGCGTAGGCCTCGGCGGAGAGCGATTCGCCGCCCTCGGCGGACTGCCACACCTGCTCGCCGGTCTCGGGGTCGACGACCCACTCGCCCTCGGCCCAGTCCTGGTTGGCGTAGGCCTCCTCCTCGGCGAGCTGGGTCTCGCTCTTGATGTCGACGCGCCACCCCGTGAGCCGGGCGGCGAGGCGGGCGTTCTGGCCCTCCTTGCCGATGGCCAGCGAGAGCTGGTAGTCGGGCACGATCACCTCGGCGGTCCCGGTGTCCTCGTGGATCCGGACCTCCTTGACCTTGGCGGGCGACAGCGCCTTCATCACGAAGTCGGGGGAGTCGTCGGAGAAGGGGACGATGTCGATCTTCTCGCCCCGCAGCTCGTTGACGACCATGCGGACCCGGGCGCCGCGGGCCCCCACGCAGGCCCCCACCGGGTCGACGTTGGCGTCGTTCGACCACACGGCGATCTTGGTGCGGGCGCCGGGCTCGCGGGCGCACGCCTTGATCTCGACGACGCCGTCGGCGATCTCGGGCACCTCGAGCTCGAAGAGGCGCTTGATGAGCCCCGGATGGGTGCGGCTGGTGACGATCTGCGGGCCCTTGGCCGTCTTGCGGACCTCGACGATGTAGGCCTTGACCCGGCTGCCCGGCTCGGGACGCTCGTAGGGCACCTGCTCGGCCTGGGGCATGAGCGCCTCCACCCGACCCAGGTCGAGCAGCGTGTAGCGGGCGTCGGTCTGTTGGATGATGCCGGTGACGATGTCGCCCTCGCGCCCCGCGTACTCCTCGTACTTCATCTCCCGCTCGGCCTCACGGATGCGCTGGCCCATCACCTGCTTGGCGGTCTGGGCGGCGATGCGCCCGAAGTCGTCCGGGGTGACGTCGAGCTCGGGCCCGATCGGCTCGCCCTCCTCATCGAGCTCCTGGGCCATCACCCGGATCTCGGCGGTGTCGGGGTCGATGGTGACCCAGGCGTACTCCTGGGCATCGGGCATGCGCTTGTAGGCGGACTCGAGCGCGTCGGCGAGCGCACCGAACAGCGTGTCGACGGAGATGCCCTTGTCGGCGGCGAGCGCCTGGAGGGCATCCATCAGGTCGGGGTTGTTCATGTCGACGGGTCCTTCGTTCCTCGGGGATCGGTGGGTGGCGCGTCGGTCGCGCCAGTGGTCGGGACGGCGGCACTCCGGCGACGGCCCTGGTCGGACCGGCCGCCGGCACCCGGCTTCGGGGCCGGGCCCCACTCGAAGACGGACCGGGCCTTCTCGACGTCGTCGTAGGCCAGCTCCAGGCGGGCCCCGACGGGCTCGTCGAGGGCCAGTTCGAAGCTCGTCGGACCGGCGGCGAGCACGGTGCCGGTGACGCGCCGGACGCCCTCGTGGCCCGGCACGGTCTTCACGGCGACCTTCTTGCCGACGGCCCACTCGTAGTGGCGGGGGGTGCGCAGCGCCCGCTCGAGGCCGGGGCTCGACACCTCGAGCGTGTAGCTCCCGGCGATGGGGTCGTCCTCGTCGAGGGCCCGCGAGAGCGCCCGGGTGACCGCGGCGATGGCGGTCATGTCGACACCACCGGGGCGGTCGATGCACACCCGCAGCACGGGGCCGGCCTGCTCGAGGTCGAAGAGCTCGACGCCCTCGGACGCCACCACGGGCTCGACGACGCGACGCACACGTTCGGCGACGCTCATCTCCTCGACCTCCTCTCCGGACCGGGCAGACCGGACGGACCCGGCCCTGAATGTGACGAAGGCGTGGGCCGGAGCCCACGCCTTCGGTCGAACTGCGATCGAATGCAGGTCAGGAGTATACCGGTCCTCGGACGCCGAGCACCCCGAGCCCGGAGCACGAGAGGCGGGTCGACGTCAGGGACCCCCGCTCGAGGGGGTGGCGTTCCGCCCGGCCGCCCCCGCTCCGGATCAGTAGGAGCGGGCGACGACGGCGAGGGCGTCGGGGTCGTCGTCGGACTGCGGGAGACCGCCGTCGGGCATCACCAGGCAGCGCACGGTGACGCTCTCGGCGGCCAGCTCGGCCTCCCCGTCGGTCCCGAGGGTCGCCCACGGGATGCGGGCCCACCCGGTGGCGGCCGCCTCGGCGGCGTCGGCGATGGTGGTGACGTCGGCCGTGCGGGCGTCGCGGCGCTCGGTGGCCTCGGCGAGCAGCGCCGCCTGCCCCTCGGTGAGCGCCGTCTCGACGGTCGCCACGATGCCGGCGAGCCCCACGGGCTCCTTGCCCCCGGTGATGCGGCGAGCCATGGTGACCACGCCCTCGGTCAGGTCACGGGGGCCGAGCTCGAGGCGCAGCGGCACACCCTTCAACTCCCAGTCGGTGGCCCGGCGGCCCATCGACGTCTCGACCCGCACGTCGAGCTCGACCCGCACCCCTGCCGCGGTCAGCTCCTCGGCCAGAGCGCGGCACCGCTCGACGACGGCGTCGTCGTCGCGCACGGCGATCACCACGACCTGGACCGGGGCGAGCACCGGTGGGACCCGCAGGCCGGCGTCGTCGCCGTGGCCCATGATCAGTCCGCCCACCATGCGGGTGGACACCCCCCACGAGGTGGTCCAGGCCAGCTGCTGGGTGCCCTCGGCGTCGAGGTACCGGATGTCGAAGGCCTTGGCGAAGTTCTGCCCCAGCTCGTGGCTGGTGCCCATCTGCAGCGCCTTGCCGTCGCCCATCATGGCCTCGCAGGTCATGGTGTTCACGGCCCCCGCGAACCGCTCCCTGGGGGTCTTGCGGCCCACCACCACCGGCAGGGCCAGGACGTCACGCATGAAGCCGGCATAGACGTCGTGCAGGATCCGCTCGGCGTAGACGCGACCGCCCTCACGATCGGCGTGGGCGGTGTGGCCCTCCTGCCAGAGGAACTCGCTGGTCCGCAGGAACACCCGGGGCCGCAGCTCCCAGCGCACCACGTTGGCCCACTGGTTCAGCAGCAGGGGCAGGTCGCGGTAGCTCTGCACCCACTTGGCCATGAACTCGCCGATGACCGTCTCCGAGGTGGGCCGCACCACGACCGGTTCCTCGAGCTCCTTGCCCCCGGCGTGGGTGACCACGGCCAGCTCGGGGCTGAAGCCCTCGACGTGCTCGGCCTCGCGGGTCAGGTAGCTCTCGGGGATGAACAGCGGGAAGTACGCGTTCCTGGCCCCCGCCGCCTTGATGCGACGGTCCACCTCGGCCTGCATCTGCTCCCAGATGGCGTAGCCGTACGGGCGGATCACCATGGTGCCGCGCACCGGCCCGTTGTCGGCCATCTCCGCCTTGGCGACGACGTCCTGGTACCAGCGGGGGAAGTCCTCCGCCTGAGGGGTGAGCACGGGGGGCTTGGCCATAGGAGCCGATGCTACGGCCGACCGCCGGGGGGGGGCTCGCCCCTCCGCGAGTTCCTCGACTGGGTCGATCATCACAAGTAGCATTCCGGTTTCGCAGGTCCGCCCCGGTCCCGACAACAGGAGATGACCTCATGCGCCGACGTGCCCCTCTCCTCGCCGCCGCAGTGCTCCTCGTCTCCGTGCCTGCCCTCGCCGGCACCGCGAGCGCCGAAGCAACGCTGTCCTTCGATGGCGACCCTGCGCCGGGAGCCGAGATCGAGGTGTCCGGCTCCCGATGCAACGGCTTCGACGGCGACGGGGGCGGTGTCATTGGTGGAGACGTGTCGATCGAGGTCACAGGCGGCGACCCACTCGCCGTCATCGGCACTTCCAACTTCACCACCGAGGACGAACCGGGGCCGTGGCAGGTCCTCGTCGAGCTGTCACCTGACGCCCAGCCGGGCGAGACGTACACCATCAAGGCCACCTGCTCCACCCTGGACAACGGTGACCCCCTGTTCTTCGAGTACCCGGACGTGACCTTCGTCATGGGAGGGACGGTCGTTCCCCCGACGCCGACGCCGACACCGGACACGACACCGGGCACGAACCCGCCGACCGCCGGCGCCGCGGCGGCGGTGGCCGGCCAACCCCGCTTCACCGGCTGACAGGTGAACCGAAGTCGGTGAGGGTCCTCCGCCCTGCGGGGTGAGCACGGGAGGCTCGGCCATGGGCCGCCGATGCTGGGACCCGCCGGGCGAACGCCTCTCCACGACTTGCCCGATCGCCTCGAACCACCACGCCCAGCACTCCGACATCCCCGATCCTGATCCGAACAGGAGATCCTCTGATGCGTCGCCGTGCCCTCGTCGCCACCGCTCTGCTGCTCGCCACCGTGCCGATCGTCACGGGCACGGCGGCTGCCGGCGCGCCACCCCCCCTCGAGCTCTCCGGCGACCCTGCACCCGGGGGCTCGATCACCGTCATCGGCCTGGCCTGCATCGGCTTCGACGAGGAGGGCAATGACACGACGGGAACCGTCGAGATCGTCGTGAGCGGGGGCGAGCCGTCTGCCGTGGTGGGCTCCGAGGAGCTGATGTCGACCATCGAGGGCGACTGGACGGCGGATGTCTCGCTGTCGCCGGATGCCCAGCCCGGCGCCACCTACGTCGTCGAGGCCACCTGCACCGCACAGACCGGGGACCTCGTCACCGTCTCCGACTACGCGCCGGTCACCTTCGTGATGGGCGGGGCGGCGCTGCCGACCACGCCAGATGCGGGGCCCACCCCCCCAGAGGACGGACCCGCCTCGGCCGTGGTGGCCGGACCTCGGTTCACCGGCTGACCCCCGCCGGCGAAGATCTTCCGGGCTGAACCAGATGCCCGGCCGGGGTCGTCCCTCAGGTGGCGTCGAGCTTGCGGATGACCTCGATGCGCTCGCCGGCGTGGTTGGCGTCGTCGCCCTGCTCGTCGAGCAGCGACGCACGGTCGGCCTCGGCCTCCGCGGCGGCGGTGTCGTCCTTGCGGCGCAGCGCCTCCTCGACCCCGCCGTCGGCGATGACCTGGGCCCACTCGACGAGCGCCTCGACCATCGACGACTCGGGCACCACCTTCACCACCTGGCCCTTCACGAAGAGGTGGCCCCGCTTGCGGCCCGCGGCGATGCCCAGGTCGGCTTCCCGGGCCTCCCCCGGACCGTTGACGACGCAGCCCATGACGGCCACCTGGATGGGTATCTCGAGGCCGTCGAGGGCCTTCTGGGCCTGCTCGGCCACCTCGATCACGTCGACCTCGGCACGGCCGCACGACGGGCAGGCGATCAGGTCGAGGCCCCGGCGCTCGCGCAACCCCAGGCTCTCCAGCAGCCACCGCCCGGCCCGGGCCTCCTCGACGGGATCGGCGGTGAGGGAGTAGCGGATCGTGTCGCCGATGCCCTCGGCGAGCAGGGTGGCGATGCCGGCGGTGGCCTTCACCAGGCCGGCCGGCGGCGGGCCCGCCTCGGTGACGCCGAGGTGCAACGGGTGGTCGACGGTGTCGGCCAGGAGGCGGTAGGCGTCGATCATCAGCGCCACGTTCGAGGCCTTGACCGAGATCTTGATGTCGGTGAAGCCCACCTCGTCGAAGTAGGCGATCTCACGCAACGCCGACTCGACCATCGCCTCGGCGGTCACCCGCCCGCCGTACTTGTCGTAGAGCTCGGGATCGAGCGAACCGCCGTTGACCCCGATGCGGATGGGCAGGCCCCGGTCACGGGCCTCGGCGGCCACGGCCTTGATGTGCTCGGGCCGACGGATGTTGCCCGGGTTCAGGCGCAGGCCGTGCACCCCCGCCTCCATGGCCTCGAGGGCCCGCCGGTACCGGTGGTGGATGTCGGCGATGATCGGGATGGGCGAGCGGGGGACGATCTGGGCCAGGCCCTCGGCGGCTTCCACCTCGTTGCAGGTGCACCGGACGATGTCGCACCCCGCCCCGGCGAGGGCGTAGATCTGCTGGAGCGTGCCCTCGACGTCGGCGGTCTTGGTGGTCGTCATCGACTGCACCGTGATCGGAGCGTCACCACCCACGGCCACCTTGCCGACCCGGATCTGGCGGGTCGGGCGGCGCGGGTAGCGGCTCTGAGGGGCGAGGCGGGTCACGGCTGGAACGGGTTCTGGGCCGGGTTCACGATGTCGAGGTACATCGACGACAGGCCGAGCCCGACCATGAGGAACACCACCGCGTAGGTGATGGGCATCAGCCGCGCCATGTTGACCCGGTAGGGCCGGTGCGCGATCCGCGACCGGATGCCCTCGTAGATCGCCACGGCGGCATGGCCGCCGTCGAAGGGCAGCAACGGCACCAGGTTGATGAGCCCCAGGAAGATGTTCACCGTGATGAGCAGGTAGAGGAACGTGACCGCCCCGGCGGCGTCGGCGGCCTGCGACCCGAGCCGGATCACACCGAGGATCGACAGGACCCGATCCTCCTCGGCGGCGCTCGACGAGGCGGAGCTGGTCACCGGGGCGTCGGGGTCGAGCGGTGTCACCCCGGTCGGAGCACTCGGGACCGAGGACCCCTCGTCGGCCGTGAACAGCTCGGCGTAGCGGCTGAGCCCGTCGGGCGAGAAGAAGCGCCCGAGGCCCTGGACCGACATGACCGTGACCTCGCCGAAGGTGCGCACCGCCTCACCGGTGGCCGACACGACGTCCTCGCGGACCCTCGGGGTCTCCGGACCGATGCCGAGGAAGCCCCGGGCACCGTCGTCGGGCATGTCCACGGGACCGGTGATCGTGGCGGTGTACAGGAAGCCGTCGCGGTCGAAGGTCACGACGACCGGTCCGGCGGCGGCACCCAGGGCAGCCACCGTCTCGGGGTAGTCGGCGACGGCCACGTCGCCCACCGCGGTGACCCGGTCACCCGACTCGAGCCCCGGGAGGGGGGCGGCGCCGGTGGCGTCGAGCTCCCAGCCCACCGGAGCGGTGAGGGTGATCCGCTCGCCGTCGCGTTCGACGACGAGGTCGACCTCGGACCCGGCCACGGGGCGGACCTGGTCGGCGAAGTCGGCGAACTCGGCGACCGGCGACCCGGCGAACTCGACGAGGCGGTCGCCGGGCAGCACGCCGGCCGACTCGGCCGCCGACCCCTCGAGAACCCGGCTCACCTCCCACTGGTCGGGACGGGGGGTGCCGAAGCCGGCGAACACCACGACGAGGAGCACCAGGCCGATCAGCAGGTTCATGGCCGGACCGGCCAGCACCACCGGGAGGCGCTTGGCGAACGGCTTGTTGCGGTACGTGCGGGCCTCGTCGGCGGGGTCGACCTCCTCGAGGGTGTGCATCCCGATGATGCGCACGTACGCCCCGGCGGGGATGACCTTGAGCCCGTACTCGGTCTCACCCCTGCGGAACGACCAGATGCGGGGACCGAACCCGATGAAGAACTCGGTGACCTTCATGCCGGCCCACTTGGCCACCAGGAAGTGGCCCATCTCGTGCAGGAACACCGAGATGACGATGGCCACGACCATCAACAGGACCGGCCAGCCGGCGAACAGCCCCAGGGCGACCACCGCCGCCACGAGCAGGGCGAGCCGCACCCGCTGGTCGGCGAAGGGCGACGGCCGGGGAACGACCGGCTCGGCGCGGTCGCCGGGGTCACGGGTGTCGCCGGGGTCGGGTCCTGCCGGCGGTGGGACCGGCGGCACCGCGGCACCCACCGTCGGCCAGGGACGGTCGTCGCCGGACGGGGCGGTGGGACCGGGAGGGCGGAGGGTGTCGCTCACGAGGGGGCTCCGGGGGGATCGAACGAGGCGAGCAGATCGGTGGCCACCCGGCGGGCCTCGGCGTCGGCGGCGACGACCGACCCGGCGTCGGTGGCCGGGGCGCCGTCGTGACGGTCGAGGGCGGCGGCGACGAGGGCGGCGATGTCGGCCCAGCGGATGCGCCCGGCGAGGAAGGCGTCGACGGCGACCTCGTTGGCGGCGCTCAGCCAGGCCGGGGCGGTGCCCCCCACCCGGCCGGCGGCGTAGGCCAGGCCGAGGCAGCGGAAGGCGTCGGCGTCCGGCGGTTCGAAGTCGAGCCGGCCGAGCGTCGTCCAGTCGATGCGACCGAACGGCGTGGCGATGCGGTCCGGCCAGGCCAGCGCGTACCCGATCGGCAGGCGCATGTCCGGGTTGGACAGCTGGGCGATCGTGGAGGCGTCGGTGAACTCGACCATGGAGTGGACCACGGACTGGGGGTGCACGACGACGTCGATCTGGTCGAAGCCGAGGCCGACACCGTCGTCGCCGGCGGGGGCGCCGAACAGCTCGTGGGCCTCGATCACCTCGAGGCCCTTGTTCATGAGCGTGGAGGAGTCCACCGTGATCTTCGGTCCCATCGACCAGGTCGGATGGGCGAGGGCCTCGTCGACGGTGACCTCGGCCAACTCGGCGGCCGAGCGGCCCCGGAACGGGCCCCCGCTGGCGGTGAGCAACAGCCGGGCGACCCGGGCCGGGTTGTCGTTGGCCCGCAGGCACTGGTGGAGGGCGCCGTGCTCGCTGTCGATGGGCACCAGCTCGGCACCCGGGGTGCGCCGGGCCCTCTGCACCACCGGGCCGGCCGCGATGAGCGACTCCTTGTTCGCCAGGGCGAGGCGTCGCCCGGCGTGCAGGGCGGCCAGGGTCACGTCGAGCCCGGCGAAGCCGACCACGCCGTTGACGACCACGTCGGCGTCCTCGGCCAGGCTGGCCATGGCGTCGGGTCCCCCCCGCACCTCGCACTCCGGGAGCGCGGCAGCGACGGCTCCGGCCGCGGCCGCGTCGGCGACGGCCACCACCTTGGGCCGCACGGCTCGCGCCTGGGCCACCAGCACCTCGGGGTGCCGGCCGGAGGCACCGAGGCCGGAGAGCTCGAATCGGTCAGGTTCGGCGGCCACCACGTCGAGGGTCTGCGTGCCGATCGAACCGGTGGAACCGGCCAGCGCAACCCGCGTGGCAGTCATGGGACGAGCCTACCGACGCGCTGCGACGGAATCGCCTCGGGGAACGATCGCCCCGCCGGCGGACGGCGGGGCGGCGGCGCGCCCCGACTCAGCCCGCGAAGCCGAAATAGCGGGTCACGTAGTAGGCCGTCGGCAACACGAACAACAGCCCGTCGAAGCGATCGAGCACCCCGCCGTGCTGGGGGATGAGCGCCCCCATGTCCTTCAGCCCGAGGTCGCGCTTCAACAACGACTCCCCCAGGTCGCCGAGCGGCGACACGAGCGCCGCGACCAGGGCGAACACCAGGGCCTGCCCGGCGCTGAACGGGCCGAAGCCGAGGATCACGGCGACCACGAACACCGCCAGCAGCGTGGCCACGACCCCGCCGAGGAGCCCCTCGACGGTCTTGTTCGGCGAGGTCGGGGTGAGCGGCGTGCGCCCGATCGACCGACCCACGAAGAACCCCCCGACGTCGGCGGCCACCGCCGCCACCACGGTGAGCAACAGGATGGACACGCCCTCGACGGGGATGTCGAGGATGAGCGCCGCGAACGAACCCAGGACCCCGACCCACACGATGCCGAGCAGCGTGACGCCGAGGTTGGCCGTCGGCCGGGCCTTGCCCCCCACCCCGAGGATGAACCACAGCACGCCGACGACGAGGGAGAGGAACATCACGAGCGGCACTGCGGCCTCGCCCCGCCAGTAGGCGGCCACGGGCAGGATCGCCACCGCCACGAGTCCGAGGAGGGTGGCCGGCCGGAACCCGCCACGTTGGAGGGCGGCGAAGTACTCGGCGCCGGCCAGGGCCACCACCACGGTGACGAGCACCATCGCCGCCGCCGGCCCGACGGCGAAGGCCACCAGCGCCACCACGGCGATCACCAGCCCGGCCACGACCGCCTGGGGCACGTTGCGCGCCGCGCCGTCCCCACCGTCGTCGCTCGGCGGGACGGGACGCCGCGACCGGGGCGCGGCCGGGTCGGCGGCGGGATCGACCGGCCCGGGATGGGTGGACGGCAGACGCGAGGCGCGGGGAGCGGCGGCGCGCCCACGGCGCTCCCCGGGAGCCTCGGGCAACGGGGGCGGCGGCGGAGGGGGCGCGGTCGGCTGGCGCCCGCTGAGGTCGATCGGCCCCCCCGGGGCGGACGCCTCCGAAGGTGGGGTCGAACGCCGACGCGATCGGGAGGCCGCCACCGGCGGCCCGGCGCCCAGGTCGACGTCGTCGAAGTTCAGATAGGCGTCGTCGCTGGCCCGCGGCGCCGTGTCGAGCGCTCCGGCGGCCGTCGCCTCGTCGTCGACCTCGGCGAGGTCGGCGAGCAGGTCACCGTGGTCGGAGGTGTCGTGCTCGTCACGCCACCGGGTGGCCCCGGCGGCGTAGGAGCTCCACCGGGCCTCCTCGTCGTCGCCCCCGGGAACCTCGTCGCCGATCACGACGAGCGGGACCTGCCCGGTGGGGGGCTCCGTCCAGTGCGGGAGCAGCGCCTCGCCGGTGCCCGGCCCGAGGTCGAGCACGGGCTGGTCGTCACCGAGGATCACGCGGGTCACGTCCGCCGGCTCGGCGGGCGGGGGGGCCTCGGGCGTCGGGGTGACCGAGCCCTCCGCCACCTGGCGTTCGACGGGGGCCACCCGGGGCCGCTCGAACCCCTCGGGATCGCTCGCGTCGGGCAGCGGGAAGCGGATCGTGGGGCGGACGTCGTCGGGGGGCGCCGGGGGCCGGTCGCCGTACTTCGGTTCGTCGGAACGCCGCCGTTTCGCGACCCCTCCCCGCTCGGCCACCTTGTCGACCTCGTCGGCGGCGATCAGGCGGACGCCCTCACTCGCCTCGGGCGGCGCCGCCGGCGCATCGCCGTCGTCCACGGGGGTCTCGTCGTCGGGAGTCATCAGTCCTCCAACAGCTCGCGTTCCTTGAGCGCCAACGCCGTGTCGATCTCGGCCTCCTGGGCGTGGATGAGCTTGTCGAGCTCCTTCTCGGCCCGCATCAGCTCGTCACTCGAGAGGTCGCCGTCCTTCTCCAGCGCCTCGAGCTCGTGGCGGGTCTGGCGACGCACCTGGCGAAGCGAGACCTTGCCCTCCTCGGCCATGTGCTTCACGACCTTCACCAGCTCCTTGCGCCGGTCCTGGGTGAGCGGCGGGAACGACAGGCGGATGGCGTTGCCGTCGTTGCTGGGGTTGAGCCCGAGATCGGAGTTCTGGATGGCCTTCTCGATGGCCCCCATGGCCCCCTTGTCGAAGGGCGTGATGATGAGCTGGCGGGCCTCGGGAACCGAGAACCCGGCGAGCTGTTGCATCGGGACCTCGGAGCCGTAGTAGTCGACGAGGATCCGCTCGACGAGGGCCGGGGCGGCGCGCCCGGTTCGGATCGAGGCGAACTCCGACCGCGCGTGCACGACGGCCTTGGCCATCTTCTCGGCGCTCTCGGCCAGCGCCAGATCGGCCATCTCGCTACTCATCGCAGAACTGCTCTCCTCGGCTTCGTCGGGCCTCACCGCGTCCGGTGCGCGGGGGTGGGCGGAGATCGACACCGGTCTTCTCGCACCCCACGCTCCGACGCTACCCCGTCGGGCCACCGCCGAGGGGGGGCCGGCCGCGGCGCGGGCGGACCTCAGCGGACCTCAGCGGACCAGGGTGCCCACCGAGCGACCCTCGAGGAGGGCCCGGACGTTGCCCTCGCCGTTGAGGTCGAACATCACGATGGGCAGGTCGTTGTCCATGCAGAGGGTGATGGCGGTGGAGTCCATCGCCTTGAGGCCCTGGTTCAGGACCTCCAGGTAGGAGACCTCGTCGAGGCGGGTGGCGTCGGGGTTGGTGCGGGGATCGTCGGTGTACATGCCGTCGGTCCCGGAGTGGGTGCCCTTCAACAGCACACCGGCCTCGATCTCCACGGCCCGCAGTGCGGCGGTGGTGTCGGTCGTGAAGAACGGGTTGCCCGTCCCCCCGGCGAAGATCACCACCCGCCCCTTCTCGAGGTGGCGGACGGCACGACGGCGGATGTACGGCTCGGCCACCTGGGCCATGTGGATCGCGGACTGCACCCGGGTCGGCTGGCCGAGCTGCTCGAGGGTGTCCTGCAGGGCCAGGGCGTTGATGACCGTGGCCAGCATGCCCATGTAGTCGGCCTGGGCACGGTCCATGCCCGCGCCGGCCCCCGACATGCCCCTCCAGATGTTGCCACCACCGACGACGATGGCGATCTCGACGTCGATGTCACGACGGACCTCGACGATCTCCTTCGCGATCCGCTGGACGACCGCCCCGTCGATGCCGTAGCCCGCCTCGCCGGCGAACGCCTCGCCCGACACCTTGAGCAGCACCCGCGACCAGCGCGCCGTGGCGCCTCCGGCGGATCCCTGCTCCGACATCAGGCGCCGATGAAGACCTGGGCGAAGCGGACGAGCGTGGCGTCGCCCAGGTACTGGGCGATGGTCTGCTTGTCGTCGCGGACGAACCCCTGCTCGAGGAGCACCTGGTCCTTGTACCAGGCGTTGAGCCGGCCCTCCACGATCTTCGGCCAGGCCTGCTCGGGCTTGCCCTCGGCCTTCGTGATGTCGAGCAGCGCCTGGCGCTCCTTCTCGACGGCGTCGGCGGGCACCTCGTCGCGGGTGAGGTACGGCGGCTTGGAGAAGGCGATGTGGACGGCGACGTCGTGGGCCAGCTCACGGCTGCCCCCGGCCATCTCGACGAGCACGGCGTTCACGCCCCGTCCGTCCTGGATGTGGAGGTAGGAGTCGAGCACGTTGCCGTCGGCGGCGTCGAAGCGCACGACCGACCCGAGCTCGATGTTCTCCTTCTTGGCGATCTTGAGGCTGTCGAGGTCGCCCTCGAGCTCGCCCAGCGCGTCGACGCCCTTGGCCACGACGAGGTCGGCCATCTCCTGGACGAGCGACGTGAAGTCGTCGGCCTTGGCCGAGAAGTCGGTCTCGCTCTTCAGCTCGACGATGGCGCCGACCGGGCCGTCGACGACGACGGCGACCGAGCCCTGGCTGTTGTCGCGGTCCTCGAGCTTGGCCACCTTGGCCATGCCCTTCTCCCGCAGCCACTGGGCGGCGGCCTCCATCTCCCCGTCGTTCTCCTGGAGGGCCTTCTTGGCATCCATCATCCCGGCGCCGGTGGCGTCACGCAGCGCCTTGACGTCCTTGGCGGTGAACTCGGCCATCTCTCAGGACTCCTGGG
The DNA here is from genome assembly GCA_025455885.1 of Acidimicrobiales bacterium. Classification (NCBI taxonomy): domain Bacteria; kingdom Bacillati; phylum Actinomycetota; class Acidimicrobiia; order Acidimicrobiales; species Acidimicrobiales bacterium. The sequence continues at coordinate 112,338 of JALOLR010000003.1, read as the reverse complement.
GGGTGTCGGTCTCGGCGGCGATCTCGTCGGCGGTGACGGCGGCGGCGTCGTCGAGCAGGTTCTCGGCGGTCTCGGGGCTGAGCCCGGCGCCGGTGGGCTCGTCGGCGGCCAGCGCCTCGGTCTCCACGGCCGACTGGGCCGGTTCGGCCTTCTCGGCGGCGATGCGGGCCTCACGCTGCTGCGCGGCCTGGGCGGCCTGCCGGCGGGCCTCGGCCTGCGCCGCCTCGTGCGCGGCCTCCTCCTCGGGGGTGCGTTCGGCGGCCACCGGGGTGGCGGTCGCCCCACCACCGGAGCGCGAGGCGATGAAGCGGCCCTCCTCGACGGCGTCGGCGATCACTCGGGCCATGAGGTTGGCCGAACGGATGGCGTCGTCGTTGCCGGGGATGACGAACTGGATGATGTCGGGGTCGCAGTTGGTGTCGACGACCGCCACGATCGGGAGGCCGAGCTTGTTGGCCTCGGTGACGGCGATGTCCTCCTTCTTCGTGTCGAGCACGAAGATGGCGTCGGGCAGCCGCTCCATGTTGCGGATGCCGCCGAGGTTGCGCTCGAGCTTCTCGAGCTCCCGGCTGATGAGGAGGGCTTCCTTCTTCGGCATCGCCTCGAACTCACCGGAGTCCCGCATGCGCTGGTACTCCTTCATCTTCGCGACCCGCTTCGAGATGGTCTGGAAGTTGGTGAGCATGCCGCCGAGCCAGCGCTCGTTGACGTAGGGCATGCCGCACTTCTCGGCGTAGGACTGCACCGGGTCCTGGGCCTGCTTCTTGGTGCCCACGAACAAGATGGTGCCGCCGCCGGCGACGAGGTCGCGGACGAAGCTGTAGGAGGTCTCGATGCGCCCCAACGTCTGCTGGAGGTCGATGATGTAGATGCCGTTGCGCTCGCCGTGGATGAAGCGCTTCATCTTCGGGTTCCAACGACGGGTCTGGTGACCGAAGTGGACGCCGGCCTCGAGCAGCTGGCGCATGGTGACGACGGGGGCCATGGTTGTCTCCTCCAACGGTTGGGCGGATCGAGCTCCGCCCGCGCCCCGAAACGAGGCGACCGTTGGTCGGCGGACCCGAGAGTGTCGTGTGAGGGGCGACCGGCTCCTCGTCGGGGTCGGGCACGACGCCGGACCGGACGGTGAGTCTACGGAGGTCGGCCCCGCCCGGCCAACCCGACCCGGCGGCTCAGGGCCCGACGGCGTCGGCCACGGCCGTCCCGCCCGCCGCCGCCGCCGCTGCGGCGCTCTCGAGGACCACGACGGCCCCCGAGCCCACGCCGTCGGCGAGCACGTCGACCGGTGACTCGCACCCCGGCGCCAAACCGGCCACGGCGAGCCCGATCTCACGCTCGGCGGCCGGGTCGGACGTGAGCGCTCCATGGGCATCGGTGAGCCCGGGATCGACGACGACCACGCGCGCCGCCGCGTCCCCGGTCTGGGGAGCGGGGACCGTCAGGTCCCACCGGGCGCCGATGGAGGTGAACCGCACCTGGTCGGGCAACGGCTGGTCGACCCGGCCCGAGAGCCCCTCAGCCCCCCGCCGGAGCTGTCCCGCGGCCGGTGCGGACGGATCGAGGTCGCCCAGCCCGAAGCGGTCCGACACCTCGTCGAGCACCACCCGACCGCGCTCGCTGGCCTCGAGCTCGGCGACGACGTCGGCCAACGGGGCGCCCCGGTGGGGCGAGCCGAGCGTGACCAAGTTCTCCACCGTGGCGGGGAGGGCGCCGCGCTCGGCCGCGCCGGCGATGGCCGCCCGTGAGACGACCCCGCCCTGGGAGTGGGCGATCACGTCGATCGGGACGCCGGGGGCCCGCGCCGCGACCTCCGTGAGCAGCGCGGCGAGGCGGGCCGCCGACTCCTCGATGGCCTGCTGGGAGTCCGGGGCACCGAACTCCCGCACCGCCAGCCCGTCGAGCCCCGGCGCCCCGGGCCGGTGCGCGACCCGGGCATCGGGCGACCGTCCGCCCGCATAGGAGAACCGCACCACGTCGGCGGTCTCGTAGCCGAGACGATCCGTCGGGATCTCCCAGGCGGAGTTGCCCCCGCTGCCCGTGCCCAACCCGCTCACGACCACCGCCACCCGCCGACCGTCGTGAGGCGGCACCGCCGTCGACCCCGGCGTGCACTCCCGCCACGCCCGCCACGCCAACCCCAGGACGTCGGCCCCGGCCAGCGAGTCGACCGTCGCCGACGCCGCCGAGGCCCACGCGTCGACGGCCCAGGTGGTGGCGGCGACGCCGTTCGAGGTGAGGACCGACAGCAGGCTGCGTCGCTCGACGAGCGGATCGGCTCCCTCGGCGGTGCCGGGGACGAGCACCGCGTCGGGTACGAGCTCGCCGGCGAGGAGGAGTACCGGGTCGAGGTAGCGCCCGTCGGGGTCGCGCACCCCGAAGTGGATCGGCCCGCCGGCGACGCCGACGGGCTGCCCCTGGCGGACCCTGGCCCCGGTGGCGACGGTGACCTCGGCCAAGAACGAGTAGCTGGTGCGCAGGCCGTCACCGTGGCGGACGGTGACGTGGAGTGCCCCGCCCACCGGTCCGGCGAACTCGACCACCCCCTCGGCGGCGGCCAGCACCGGCGTGCCGGGCGCCGGCGCGTAGTCGATGCCCCGGTTGCCGGCCATCCACGGCTGAGCGGGCAGGTCGAAGGGCGAGACGACGGGACCGTCGACCGGGGGCCGATAGACGGGCCGGTCGGCTCCCGCCGACGCCGGCGGAAGAGGCCCGGCCGCGCCGAGCGCGACGAGTACGGCAACGACGACGAGAGCGCCGACGACGGCGCGGAGCGTGCGGGGCACGGGCCCCTCCCCGGGTGCGCAGGTTCACGGGGGGAAGGAGGGGCCGCCGCGACGGCGAGCGACGTCGGGGCGGTGGGTCCGCCGACGCCGGGGGGTCAGACCGGTTCGCGCTCGGTGGCCTGGATCCGGGAGCGCAGCTGGAGCACGGCCTTGGTGTGGATCTGGCACACACGGCTCTCGGTGACGCCGAGCACCCGACCGATCTCGGCCAGGGTGAGACCCTCGTAGTAGTAGAGGGTGAGCACGAGCTTCTCGCGCTCGGGCATGCCGTTGACGGCGTCGGCGAGGATCTGCTTCATCTCGACGACCTCGAACGCGTCGACGGGGCCCTCGCCGCTGTCGGCGACGGTGTCGCCGAGGGTCATCGACTCACCCCGCTCGCCCCCGCCCATGACCTCGTCGAGCGCGGCCAGGCCGATGAACGAGATCTGGGAGAGCGTGGTCTGGAGCTGGTCGTCGGTCAGGTCGAGCTCGACGGCGATCTCGGCCTCGGTCGGGCTGCGACGCAACTCGTTCTCGAGCTTCGCGTAGGCCTGCTCGAGGGCACGGGCCTTGGCCCGGACCGACCGGGGCACCCAGTCGATGGAGCGCAGCTCGTCGAGGATCGCCCCCCGGATGCGGGAGATGGCGTAGGTCTCGAACTTGAAGCCCCGCTCGAGGTCGAACTTCTCGATCGCGTCGATGAGGCCGAACATGCCGTAGCTGACGAGGTCGCCCTGCTCGACGTTCTGGGGCAGGCCCACGGCCACTCGGCTGGCCACGTACTTGACGAGCGGCGAGTAGACCAGGATCAGGCGATCACGGTCCGACTTCTGCCCGGACGCCTTGTAGGCGGTCCAGAGGCGCTGTGTCTGGGCTGCTTGTTCGTCGTCCACAGCGATCCCTAGGCCCGGGGATGAGTCTGATCGAGCACCGAGCGGAGTCGCTGCTTGCTGACGTGAGTGTAGTGCTGCGTGGTGCCGAGGTCGGCATGCCCCAGGAGCTCCTGCACCGTACGTATGTCGGCACCTCCGTCGAGGAGATGAGTGGCGTAGGTGTGCCGCAGGGCGTGGGGGTGGGTGGGAGCGGGCGCGCGGCGGTCGAGGATGCGCCGGACCTCCCGGTCGCCGAGGCGCCCTCCCCGCACGGCCAGGAAGACCGCGTCGGCCGGCGTGTCGGCGGTGGCGAGCTGGCGCCGGCCGTGGCCCATCCACTCCCGCAGCGCCTCGACCGTGGGGGCGCCGAGCGGCACGACCCGCTCCTTCGAGCCCTTCCCCCGGACCGTGATGCGGCGGCGATCCAGATCGAGGTCCGCCGGCCGGAGGGCGCAGACCTCGCCGACGCGGAGCCCGCTGCCGTAGAGGAGCTCGAGCACGGCGTCGTCGCGGCTGCGCAGCGCCGGCGACGGGTCGACCGTGGCCGGTGGGTCGAGGAGGGCGTCGAGCTCGTCGGCACGCAGCACCCGGGGAAGACGACCGGCCCCCCCTGGGGCGCTGAGCCCGGTGGAGGGATCGGCTCCCGACAGCCCGGTGCGGGCCGCCCAGCCGAAGTAGCGACGCAGCGAGGAGGCCTTGCGGGCGATGGTGCGTCGGGCGTAGCGACGGGTGGCGAGGTGGGCGACGTAGCGGCGTAGCGTGGTGCGGGTGACCGCGCCGGGGCCGTCGAGCCCGAGGCGGGTGGCCCACTCGACGAAGGCCTCGAGGTCGCCGCGGTACGCGCGGACGGTGGTGGGAGCGGCGCTCGTGAGCGACGCGGTGAAGCCGTCGAGCGACCAGTGGTCGCCGTCGCACTGCATCGCGGCACTGTAACCGCAGGTCAGCGGGGTCATCCAGGGTCCGTTCGGCCCATTGGGCGCGCACCCGGGTGCTCACCGGTCCGACCCTCCCGAGCTGTCGCGCCCCAGACGCTCGACCCACCCTCCGCGTCGCGCCACCCAGCCGGCCCCTTCGAGGTCGTCGAGAGCCAGCGCCACGACCCCGGTGTCGAGCCCCGTGGCCAGCACCAGTTGCTCGAGTCCCACGGCGTGCCAACCGAGTGCGTCGAGCACCTCGGCGGCCGCGCCGGTCGGGCGGGGGCGGCGCTCGCGGGCCCGGCGCCGCCCGACCACCTCCATCCCCAGGGCGAGCAGCACGTCGTCGGTGTCGCGGGCGGGCCCCCGCCCGTCGAAGAGGAGCTGGTTGGTGCCCGCCGAGCTCGGCGCCGTCACGGGGCCGGGCACGGCGAGCACGGCGCGACCCCGACGGTCGGCCTCCATGGCCGTGCCCATGGCTCCGCCGGTGGCGTGGGACTCGACGACGACCACCACGTCGGCGAGCGCCGCGATGAGTCGGTTGCGGGCCGGGAACCTCCATGGCGCGGGCGGGGTGCCGAGGGGGTACTCGCTCAGGAGCAGGCCCCCTTCGGCGACCGCCCGCCACAGTCCGCCGTGGTCTCGCGGGTACACGTGGTCGAGGCCCGAACCGACCACCCCGAGTGCCGGCGCACCGCCGACGGCCAACGCCCCGGCGTGGGCCGCACCGTCGATGCCGAGGGCCAGCCCGGAGACGACCGACACGCCGGCCTCGGACAGGCCGCGCCCCATCCGGTGGGCCACATCGATGCCGTAGGCGGTGGCGTCGCGGGTGCCGACGACGGCGGCGCGGGCGCCGGCGAGGTGGTCGGGGTCGCCCCGCCAGAACACGACCACCGGCGGGTCGTCGTCGTCGGCGAGCGCGGCAGGGAACGCCGGGGAGCCGAGGACGGCGACCCCGACCCCCGCCTCGCGGTGGGCGTCCCAGGCCCGTGCCGGGTCCAGGCGGCCCGCCTCGGCGCGCCAGCGGGCCACGACCGAGGAGGGCTGCCGGGCCCCGGCCGCGGCCAGGACCTCACCGGGCACACCCCCTGCTCGCACCCGTGCCCACCCCTCCTCGGGGCCGAACGCGTCGAGCACGGCCCGCAGCCGGGCCGGGCCGGCGCCGGGCAAGGCGGCCAGCGCCACGACGTAGGCCTCGTCGGGGAGGGCCATCTCAGCTGGCCCGCCGGCCGACGAGGAACGTCGGCTCGCTGCGCAGGTGGAGGGCGGTGGCGACGTGCTCGGCGGCGATCGGGGCGTCGTCGCCGGCGAGGTCGGCGACGGTGAGCGCCACCCGCCACACCCGGCGCAGCCCGCGGGCACTGAGCCGACCGCTGGTGAGGGCCTGCTCCACGAGCTCGGTGGCCCGGGGGGTCAGCGGCGCCAGGTGTTCGAGGTCCGCGCCGGAGAGCTCGGCGTTGGCCACCACCCCCCGGTCGGCAGCGCGACGCCGGGCCGTCGTCACCCGGGCGGCGACGACGGACGTGGGATCCCCCGACCCACCGCGGAGCAGCTGGGCGGGGTCAGGGCGCAGGACGTCGACACGCAGGTCGAAGCGATCGAGCAACGGTCCCGACACCCGGCGGCGGTAGCGCTCGAGGGCCCGGTCGCCGCAACGGCACCCCGCAGGGCTCATCCCCTCCCCGCACGGGCACGGGTTCATGGCGGCGACCAGGAGGAACCTGGCCGGCACGCTGACCCGATGGTCGGCGCGGGCGATGCGCACCACCCCGTCCTCCAGCGGCTGGCGCAGGGCGTCGAGCACCACGAGCGGGAACTCGCCGAACTCGTCGAGGAACAGCACGCCGCCGTGGGCGAGGCTGATCTCCCCGGGACGCAGGTGCGGCCCTCCCCCGCCGATCACGGCCACCGCCGACGCGCCGTGGTGCGGCGCCCGCAACGGCGGCCGGCGCACCAGCCCACCGGGCACCGGGAGTCCGGCGATGGAGTGGATGCGGGTGGCGTCGAAGGCGGTGGCGTCGTCGAGGTCCGGGAGGAGACCGGGCAGGCGGCGGGCCAGCATGGTCTTGCCGGCGCCGGGCGGCCCGGTCATCAACAGGTGGTGCCCCCCGGCGGCGGCGATCTCGAGGGCCTGACGGCCCAGCAGGTGCCCGTGCACCTCGGCGAGGTCGGGTGCGGGCGGGGCGGGCGGCTCGAGCGGCGGATCAGGCGGGTTCGGCCACGGCGCGGCGCCCCGGAGGGCCTCGACGAGACGGGCCAGTGTCGGCGCGGTGCGCACCGTGTGGCGCTCCACCACCGACGCCTCACCCACCGACGACGGCGGGACGACCACCTCCCCGTCGGCGACGGCGTCGACGAGGGAGAGCACCCCGGGGACGTGGCGCAGCGAGCCGTCGAGACCCAGCTCGCCGACGAAGGCGCGACCCTCGACCGCCTCGGGGGGCACCTGCCCGGTGGCGACGAGCACCGCGACGGCGATGGCGAGGTCGAGCCCCGCCCCCACCTTGCGCACGGTGGTGGGTGCGAGGTTGACGGTGGTGCGGCGCTGCGGCCACTCGAGCTCGCTGGTGAGCACGGCGGCGCGGGTGCGGTCGCGTGCCTCGCGGCACGAGGCGTCGGGCAGGCCGACGACGGTGAAGCCGGGCAGGCCGTTGCCGACGTGGACCTCCACGTCGACGGCGACCCCGTCGACGCCGAGCAGCGTGGCCGAGGAGACGGAGGCGAGCATGCTGCCCTCCCTGACGATCGGCCGAGGCCGACGGGTGGAGGGCGGCAGCGCCGCCGAGGTCCTGGGTCGTCACCGTAGGCCGCCGGGTCGGCGGCCACAATGGCCATCCGTACGGCCGGGCCCGACGAGCCGCGGGGACGGATCAGAGGCCCTCGCGGGTGTAGCGGACCAGGGCGTCGAGCTCGGCCTCGTCGAAGCGGCCCTTGAACGCCGGCATCGACCCCTGGCCGTTCAGGATGATCGCCTTCTGGTCCTCGACGTTCGGGTAGCGCTCGGCCACCACGCCCTCGAGCTTGGGGCCGAGCCCGCCCCCACCGCCGCGCCCGTGGCAGCTGGCGCAGTACTGGAGGTAGGTCCGCTGGCCCTGGGCCAACACCGGGTCGCTCGGCACGCTCGTGGTCTCCGACGACGAGCAGGCGGCCACGGCGAGGGCGACGGCCAGCACCGCACCGGCCACGATCGAGGGGCGCCGGATGCTCATGACGGCGACGGTAGCCGGGCACCCTCCTCGGCCCCCAAACCCGGCGGCGACCCGGATGCGCGCCCATCCGTCGCGGCAGGCGATACTGGGCACGTGGGCATGAACCCGTTCCGGCCACATCGCCGCTCCCCCGCCGACGTCGTGATGGTCGTCGCGGCGATCGCCGTGTGCGTGGCCCTCGTTGTCTGGGCGCTGTTCGGCTGATGGAGCTGGTCTTCGTCCGCCACGGCCAACCGGAGTGGGACCGCGACGGACTGGCCGTCGACGACCCGGTGCTGACCGACGACGGCCACCAGCAGGCCCGTCACCTCGGCGAGGCCTTCCTGGGCCGGCCGGTGGACCGGCTGCTGGTCTCACCGCTGATCCGGGCCCGCCAGACCGCCGAGCCGATCGCCGACGCGCTCGGGACGGAGCCCGAGATCCTCGACTGGCTGCCCGAGATCGCCGCCCCGGTGTGGCAGGGCACCCCGTCGGAGATCGTCGGCAAGGCGTTCGCCGACAGCCGCGCCCGCCCGCTCGACGAGCAGTGGGACGGGTTGCCCGGCGGGGAGAGCTTCCGGGCGTTCCACCGCCGCATCACCGAAGGGCTCGACGGACTGCTCGCCGAGATGGGGGCACGCCGGTCGGCGGGACATCCCGTCGTCTGGGACCTCGAGGACCCCGGTCCGAGGGTGGTGATCGTGGCCCACGCCGGCACCAACGCCGTCAGCCTCGGTCATCTCCTCGGCATCGATCCCGTCCCCTGGGAGTGGGAGCGGTTCGTGTCGTTCCACGCCTCGCTGAGCGTCGTCCGCCCGGTGCCGATCAGCGGCGTGCACTCGTTCAGCCTGTACCGGTTCTCCGACACGAGCCACCTGCCCGACCACCTCCACACCCGCTGAGCCGGCCGAGCGAGAGGCCGCTCAGAAGGCCGCCTCGATCACCTCGACGTCGGCGCCGATCACGCCGGCGACGTCGAAGCGCAGGTGCCCGGGTCGCGAGCCGGTCTCCTCGAGCCAGCGCACGGCGAGGCGCCGGATCCGGGCCTGCTTGGCCGGGGTGACCGCCTCGGCGGGGGAGCCGAAGGCGGCCGACGACCGGGTCTTGACCTCGCACACGACGAGGGTGCGGCCCCGGGTCAGGACGAGGTCGAGCTCGCCGTCGCGACAGCGCCAGTTGCGGGCCACCACCCGATAGCCGCGGGCCTCGTACCAGCGGGCGGCGAGGGCCTCGCCGTGGGCGCCGAGGGCCTGACGGCGCCCGGTCACCGGGTCGGCCTGATCACCGCAGCCCCAGCTCGTTCTGCGGGAGCTCCTCGACGTTGACGTCCTTGAACGTGATGACCCGGACGTGGCTCACGAACCGGTTCTGGCGGTACATGTCCCACACCCATGCGTCGCGCAGGTCCAGCTCGACGCGGGTGCGCCCGGCGTCGGCGACCACGGTCTGCTCGACCTCGTTGGCGAGGTAGAAGCGCCGCTCGGTCTCGACCACGTAGCGGAACATCGGGCAGACGTCCTTGTACTCGCGGTAGAGCTGGAGCTCGACGTCGGACTCGTAGTCCTCGAGATCGTCGGTGGTCACTGGTTGCCTCCTGCGGCCCGATCACCCGGCGGCGGGCGGCTCGGCCCGGCCCGGGCGCTCGACGCGACCCGGGTGGCACGACGCGACCCGGGCGGCACGACGACGCGGCAGGCGTCAGTCGCGCTTCTCCTTGATCTTGGCGGCCTTCCCGACCCGATCGCGCAGGTAGTAGAGCTTGGCCCGCCGGACGTCGCCACGGCTGACGACCTCGATCTTCTGCACGATCGGGGAGTGCACCGGGAAGGTGCGCTCGACCCCGACGCCGAAGCTGACCTTGCGGACCGTGAAGGTCTCGCGCACACCGTCGCCCTGGCGGCGGATGACCGCACCCTGGAAGACCTGGACCCGCTCGCGGGTGCCCTCGACCACACGGACGTGCACCTTCAGCGTGTCACCGGGGGCGAAATCGGGGATGTCGTCGCGGAGGCTCTGGAGGTCGACGAGATCGGTGGCGTTCATGCGAAGGGTTCCTGGCGTCGGTGGCCCCGGGGCGCCGAGCGGCGCCGTGGAGCGGTCGTGCGGGCGTCGTGACGCCCGAGGGGACCCTGAAGGATACGCCTCGGGCTCCCGAAGCGGCAAAGTGCCCGGTCAGGGCGCCGTCGTCGGGGCGGGGGGGCCGCCGAGGCCGTCGAACCACTCGAGCAGCGCCCGCTCCCCGGGATCGAGCCCCCCGCGGGCCTCGATGAGGTCGGGTCGGTCGCGCCGGGTGCGGTCGAGCGCCGCCGCCCGGCGCCACCGCGCCACCGCGCCGTGGTCGCCGGAGCGCAGCACGTCCGGGACCCGGTGGCCCCGGAACTCGGCGGGTCGGGTGTAGTGCGGGTACTCGAGCAGTCCGTCGGCGAAGGACTCGTCCTCGGCCGACGACGCGTTGCCCATCACCCCGGGGACGAGGCGGCCGACGGCCTCGAGCACCACGAGCGCGGCCACCTCTCCCCCACCGAGCACGTAGTCGCCGATGGACAGCTCGCCGTCGCACAGCTCGGTGCGCACCCGGTCGTCGACACCCTCGTAGCGCCCGCACAGCAACGACAGCCCGCCACCGGCGGCCAGCTCACGGGCCCAGGCCTGGTCGAGCCGGCGCCCGCCCGGCCCCAGCAGGAACAGGGGACGGGCGGGATCGGCGGCCTCCACCGAGGCGAAGACCGGCTCGGGCCGCAGCACCATGCCGGCGCCGCCCCCGAACGGGGCGTCGTCGACGCTGCGGTGCACGTCGGTGGTGTGCTCGCGGAGGTCGTGGACCCGAACGTCGAGCACGCCGCGCGCCCGAGCCCGACCGAGCAGGCTCTCGCCCGCGGCGGCGTCGACCATGTCCGGGAGGATGGTGAACACGTCGAACCGGAACACCGCGGTCACCCCGCCGGTGCGTCCAGGTCGAACAGACCAGCCGGCACCTCGACCACGAGGCGCCCGTCGTCGTCGCGGCCCCGGAGGAACGTCAACGGGACCAGGGCGCCCGACGCCAGGACCAACAGGTCGCTGGCCGGATTGGCCTGGACGGCCTCGACGACCCCCCGCGAGGTCCCGTCCGGCTCGACCACCTCCCGACCCACGAGCTCGTGCACCCACAGGGCGTCGGGGTCGGCGCCCGCCGGCGGGGCCGCACCGAGCAGCACGGCACCCACGAGGAGGTCGGCGTCCTCCCGACGATCGCACCCCTCGAAGCCGACGATCCACCGGCCCTGGTGCGGGCGCGACGAGGCGACGATCAGCTCCCGGTCGCCGGCGCGCAACCGGGATCCCGGTGCGACACGGCTCTCCTCTGTGGAGGTGAGCGTGACGAGGAGCTCGCCGCGCAGTCCGTGCGGCCGACCGATCCGCCCGACCTCCAACAGACCGGTCACGTCAGTCGACGAACTCGACCTCGACGTCGATGCCGTCACGGACGGCCGCGGCGCGGACCACGGTCCGGATCGACTGGGCCACCCGACCGCGCTTGCCGATGACGCGACCCATGTCGCCCTCGCCGACGTGCACGTTGAGCACCGGACGGCGCCCTCGGGCGTCGAGGTCGACCTCGACGGCCGCCGGATCGGCCACCAACGCCTTGACGAGGTACTCGAGCACCTCGATGGCGACGGGAGCGTCGATCGGCTCGTCGTCCTCGCGCTCGTCCTGGTCGGTCACCCCGGTCTCGACGGCGTCGCTCACGACGCTGCGCCGGAGAACTGGTCCATGGCCCCGGAGATCTTCAGCAGCTTGGCGACCGCCTCGGTGGGCTGGGCGCCCTTGCGCAGCCAGGCCACGGCCTTGTCGTTGTCGACGGTGATCGCCGACGGCTCGCGGCGGGGGTCGTAGTGACCGACGATCTCGATGAAACGACCGTTGCGGGGCGACCGGGCGTCGGCAGCGACGATGCGGTAGGTCGGCTGCTTGGTCTTGCCCATCCGCATCAGGCGGAGCTTTACCACGTGGTTCTTCTCTCTGGTCGGGGTCGGCGCGTCGGTGAAGGGGCCGGCGCCGGGAGACGGCGCACAGGCGACCGTCCATGGTGAGGCACAGAGCCGGTGCGAGGCAAGTCGGCAGACTGCGGGCAGAGCCTACCGGGCGCCCCCGGGACCGCCTCCCGGTGCGCCGCCGCCGAGGTCGGGCAGCCCCGGGAGACCCGGGAGACCGGTGCCGGGCCCGCCCAGCGCGGCCGGATCGAACTCGGGGAGGCGCAGCGGGGCCTTGCCCTTCGGCGCCACCCGTCCCCCGCCGCTCCGTCCGCCGCGTCCGGCCTTGGCCTTGCCCTTGGCGGCCTTGCGGCGCGACTTGGCGATCTTCTTCGAACCCGCGCCGCCCATGCGCTTCATCATCTTCGAGACCTCCTTGAACTGCTTCACGAGGTCGCCGACCTGGGTGGGCTCGGTGCCCGAGCCCTTGGCGATGCGGGCGCGACGGGACGCGTCGATGAGGTCGGGATCGGTGCGCTCGGCGACGGTCATCGAACGGATGATGGCTTCGATGCGGGCGATCTCCCGGTCGTCGATCTGCGCGTCGCGGACCTCCTTGGGCACACCGGGCAACATGCCCAGGACCCCCGACAGCGGGCCCATCTTCTTGAGCTGCTGCATCTGGTCGAGGAAGTCGTCGAAGGTGAACTGGCCCTCGAGCAGTCGGGCGGCGGCCGCCTCGGCCTGGTCCTTCTCGTAGACCTCCTCGGCCTTCTCGATCAGGGTGAGGACGTCGCCCATGCCGAGGATGCGCCCGGCGAGGCGGTCGGGGTGGAAGAGGTCGAAGTCCTTCAGCTTCTCGCCGGTCGAGGCGAACGCGATCGGACGGCCGACGACCTCCTTGACACTGAGCGCCGCACCGCCGCGTGCGTCGCCGTCGAGCTTCGTGAGGATGACCCCGTCGAGCTCGAGCGTGGCGTGGAACGCCTCGGCGGTCGATACGGCGTCCTGACCGGTCATGGCGTCGATGACGAGGAACGTGTAGTCGGGGGAGACGGCTTCGGAGATCCGCCGCACCTCGTCCATGAGGTCCGCGTCGATGGCGAGGCGTCCGGCGGTGTCGACGATGACGACGTCCCGACCGGTGCGGCGTGCCTCGGCGACCGCGCCGGCGGCCACCGCCACCGGGTCGGTGTCCTCGGACCACACCGGCACCTCGATCTGACCGCCCAGGGTGCGGAGCTGTTCCACCGCGGCCGGCCGTTGGAGGTCGGCGCCCACGAGGAGCGGGTGGCGGCCCTGGCTCTTGAACCAGCGGGCGAGCTTGGCGGAGTTGGTGGTCTTTCCCGAGCCCTGGAGGCCGGCCATCAACACGACCGTCGGAGGCTTCGGGTTGAACGAGATGGTGATGGTCTCGCCGCCGAGAGTGGCGGTGAGCTCCTCGTTGACGATCTTGACGATCTGCTGCCCGGGGTTCAGCGCCCCGGACACCTCGACGCCGAGCGCCCGCTCGCGGACCCGGGCCACGAAGCTCTTGACGACCGTGAAGTTGACGTCCGCCTCGAGCAGGGCGAGACGGATCTCGCGCAGCGCCTCGTCGACGTCGGCCTCGGACAGCCGGCCCTTGCCCCGGAGGCGACCGAGGACCCCCTCGAAACGGTCGGACAGGGTCTCAAACATCGACGGCCACCTCGTCGGGGAGGTCGGGAACGGACGGTGGTTCGGCGGGCGGGGCACCGGAGAGGCGGATGGCGAGCTCGCGACCGATCAGTGCGCCGAGCACCAGACCGACCACCAACGCCAGGACCGCCTTCGGGCCGAGGGCCCGCCCGGCGGCGGCACTGCCCTTCACGGGCAGCGACCCGGCTGCGTACCCGGCGCGGAACGCCACCTCACCGGTGGCGAACACCAGCTTCGTGGACACGACCAGCGTGCGGGCCAGCAGGTGGAAGGGGAACAGGAGGAACCTCACGAGAACAACGCCTCGACGAACTCGTCGGCGTCGAACGGGACGAGGTCCTCGGCACCCTCGCCGAGCCCGACCAGCTTCACCGGGATCCCCAGCTGCGTCTGGATGGCGACCACGATGCCGCCCTTGGCCGACCCGTCGAGCTTGGTGAGCACGACCCCGGTCACCTCGACGGCCTCGGTGAACTGCGACGCCTGGACGAGGCCGTTCTGCCCGGTGGTGGCGTCGAGCACGAGGAGGACCTCGGTCACCTCGCCGACGCCCTTGTCGGCGACCCGGCGCACCTTGCGCAGCTCGTCCATCAGGTTGACCTTGGTGTGGAGTCGGCCGGCGGTGTCGGCGAGCACCAGGTCGGCGCCGCGGGCGCCGGCCGCCTCGACGGCGTCGAAGATGACCGCGCCCGGGTCGCTGCCCTCGTTGCCGCGCACCAGATCGGCCCCCGAGCGGTCGGCCCACATGCCGAGCTGCTCGGCGGCGGCGGCTCGGAAGGTGTCGCCGGCGGCCATGACCACCTTGTACCCGGCGTCGGCCTCACGCTTGCCGAGCTTGCCGATGGTGGTCGTCTTGCCGACGCCGTTGACGCCCACGAACAGCCAGATGGTGGGTCCGTCACCCGTGGAGCGGACGAGGTCCACGTCGAAGCCGCTGAGGCGCCGCGTCAGCTCGACCTTCAGCGCGTCGAGGAGCTGGGCGCCGTCCTCGAGGCCCTCGGTCCGCACCTGGGCCCGGAGCACGTCGAGCAGCTCCTGGGTGGCCTCGACCCCGACATCGGCACGGATCAGCGCCTCCTCGAGCTCGTCCCAGGTCTCCTCGTCGATGCGGGTGCGCCCGGTGAGCGAGCCGACGTAGCCCGACAGCAGCCCGCGGGCCTTGCTGAGCCGATCCCGGAAACGAGGGCGGGCCGGCGCGACGGGGGCCGCCGCGGCGGTGACGGCCTCGGCCTCGGCGACGACGTCGTGCTCGACGAGCTCGACCCCCGGCCCGGCGTCGGCTCCCGTCGTGGACGTGTCGGGTGCGACGGGCGTGGCGTCGGCCTCGGTGGCACCCGGGGAGAGGACGGTGGGGCGGGCGGGCGGCGGCTCGAGGGCGGTGTCGCGGCGACGACCGCGCACCAGCGCCAGGGCGGTGCCGACGACGACGCCGAGGGCGACGAGGACGACGAGGACGATGAGGACGGCTTCCATGGCCGGGTCAGCCTACTGACGCCCCGCCGGGCCCGACGCGGCCGCAAGGGTCGGTCGCGTCGGGCCCGGGGTCAGGGCACCCCAGCGGGGCCTAGGACCCGCCCAGGGTGCCCAAGGTCACCTCGACGGCGACCGTCCGGCCGTCGCGCAGCACCTCGACGGTGACCGTGTCGCCCGGGCTGTAGGAGCTGACGACGCCCCGGAGCTGTTCGAAGGACCGGATCTCGTCGCCATCGACGGCGACGATGGTGTCGCCGACCTGGATCCCTCCGGCCTCGGCGGCGCCGCCCGCCACCAGGCTCTCGACGTAGGCGCCGGCGTCGCCGGTCGGGGTCTCGGGGGGACCGGAGAGCCCGAGGCCCGCCTTGGCCACCGACTGGCCGTTCACGATCTTGTCGGCGGTCTTGCGGGCCGTCTCGATCGGGATGGCGAAGCCGATCCCGTTGTTCTCGCCCGACTGGCTGAAGATGGCCGTGTTGATGCCGATGAGCTGGCCGTTGCGGTTGACCAGCGCGCCACCCGAGTTGCCGGGGTTGATGGAGGCGTCGGTCTGGATCATGTTGACGACCACGCCCTTGTCGTTGTCGACCGGGCGGTTGACGGCCGACACGATGCCGGCGGTCACCGTCTGTTCGAGACCGAAGGGGCTGCCGAGCGCCACGGCCGTCTGGCCGACGATCGGATCGGTCTCGGAGAGGGGCACGACCGGCAGGTCGGCCCCCTCGACCTCCACCACGGCGATGTCGGTGCCGGTGTCGGTGCCGAGGACACGACCCTCGAGGGCCTGGCCGTCCGCGGTGCGGACGGTGACGCTGGTGTCGGGCCCGACGACGTGGGCGTTGGTGAGGATCAGCCCGTCGCGGTACACGACACCCGAGCCGAGCCCGTTGGTGACCTCGATCTGGACGACCGAGGGGGAGAGCGCCTCGGCCACGGCGGCCAGCGGCTCGACGGTCGGGTCGACGGTGACGCTGGGGACGGTGGGCGCGGACGCCGAAGGGGCCCGGACCACCGTGGCGGCGTTCTGGTCCTCGGTGACCGCCCGGATACCGAAGCCCGATCCGACGAGGGCGGCGGCGAAGACCATCGCGCCGACGACCTTGAGACCCGTGTGTCGCGAGGGCGGCGCGCCGACGGGGGGCAGCGCGGGCGGCGGCGTGGGTGCCGGGCCGAGCGACCACCCCGTGCCCATCGGCGGAGCCGGTGGTGCGGGGGGCGGAGGAGGCGGGGGCGGACCGTCGACCGTGGGGACGAACGACGGGGCCGGCGCGTAGGGCGGGGGCACCGGGGGGATCGGCGGGAGGGACACCTCGGTGGGGCGCTCGGCGGTCGGCCACGCCGGGTTGGGCGGCGGAGGGGGGCCGGCGGGGGCGGGCTGCGCACCGGGCTGCTCGAGCGTGCGGCGGGCCGCCTCGTCACCCGGATCGAGGTGATCGTGGTTGCCCAGCGGCGGGCGGTGCGGGGGGTTCGGGTCCCAGGTCATCGGTGCTCCTGAGGAAGGCCCGTGGGGTGCGGGCGGGGGGCGGAGGGGGTGGCACCGGGTGGCGCCTCGGAACCGACGGTACGGGGCCCGCCGAAAAACGCGCCGAAAGCAAAGCGATGGGACAACGAAAGAGACCGGAACGACGTCACCCCGACGACGGGGCCGACGGGGGCGGCAGAGCCGGCAACCACAGGGCGAACGCCGCTCCCTGCCCCGGCACCGACGCCAGCTTGACCTCGCCACCGTGGGCCTCCGCCGTCTGACGCACGATGGTCAGCCCCAGTCCGCTGCGGCCGTTCTCGCGCCCTTCGCGGGGGTTGCCCCGCCAGAAGCGCTGGAACACCCGCTCCTGGTCGGCCGGGTCGATCCCCGGGCCCTGGTCCTCGACCGAGAGCCACACCCACGGGCCCTCCCGGCCGGCCCGCAGCCGGATCGTGGTGCCCGGCGGCGAGTGGTGGACCGCGTTGGCCAGGAGGTTGGCCAACGCCTGGCGCAGCGCCAGACGGTCGCCGAGCACCCACAGGCCGGCGTCGGTGACCTGGTCGAGACCGACGCCCTCGGCCTCGGCGACCCCGACGAACTCGTCGGCGGCCTCCGCGACGAGCGACGCCGCGTCGACCGGCTGGCGATCGAGGGAGAGGGTGCCCTTCCGGGCGTAGACGAGCAGGTCGTCCACGAGCCTGGCCATCCGCTCGGTCGACCGCTCGACGACCTCGGCGGTGCGACGGAGGTCCTCGGCGCTGGCATCGGGGTCGGCGAGGGTGACCTCGAGGTTGGTGCGGATCACCGCCAACGGGTTGCGCAGCTCGTGGCTGGCCTCGTGGATGAACTGGCGCTGCCCCTCGAAGGCCTCGTCGAGGCGGCCGAGCATGCCGTCGAAGGTGTCGGCGAGCCGGCGCAGCTCGTCGTCGGGGCCGCCGAGGTCGATGCGCCGGCTGAGGTCGCTGACCTGGATCTCGCGAACCGTGGAGGTGATCTGACCGATGGGTCGCAGCATCCGGCCGCTGACGAGCCATCCCACCGCCAGACTGACGAAGAACAGCCCCAACAGGGCGCTGAGCGAGTAGACGCGCAGCGCGTCGAGGGCCCGCTCGTTCACCTGGTTCTGCAGGAGCTGGGCCTGGTCGATCTGCAGGAACGTGCCGCCCGGGCCGTCGAAGACCACACCGATGGTCTGGTTCTGGAGCGAGTAGCGCAGGCCGAAGTACAGCGAGGCGACGGCCAGGGCGGCGAGGCCGAAGACGACCGTGGAATACACGAGCGTGAGCCGGAACCGGATCGAACCCGCCCAGGGCGGGAGGTGGTCGGCCAGGCGCCGCCCGCGCGAGTGCAGTCGGGTCCTCACCTCGACCGCCGGGTACTCGCCGGTGGGGGGCTCGCGGACCAGCGGCGAGACCTCGGGGAGCCGACCGACGGGGGCGCTCACGAGCCGGACCCGTCGACGAGCCGGTAGCCGCGCCCGATGACCGTCTCGATGACCGAGTCCTCGCCACCGGCCATGAGCTTGCGCCGCAGGGTGCCCACCGTGACCCGGACGGTGTTGGTGAACGGGTCGGCGTGCTCGTCCCAGACGTGCTCGAGGAGGACCTCCTGGGAGAGGACCTCACCGGGACGGGTCATGAAGTAGCGCAACAGCGCGAACTCCTTCGCCGTCAACTCGAGGCGCCGGCCGCCGCGGGTCGCGTCGTGGCGGGCGTCGTCGAGCTCGACGTCGCCCACGACGTAGCGCGACGAGGTACCGGCCGTGTCGCGGCGGAGCAACGACCGGACCCGGGCGGTGAGCTCGGGGAAGGCGAACGGCTTGACCAGGTAGTCGTCGGCCCCGTCGTCGAGCCCGGCCACCCGGTCGTCGAGGCTGTCCCGAGCGGTCAGCATCAGCACACGCGGTTGCGGGTCGAGCGGCTCGGCGCGGATCCGACGGCACACCTCCCGTCCATCGGTGCCGGGCATGGTGATGTCGAGGCACAGGAGGTCGTACTGGTTGACCAACGCCTTGTCGAGGGCCTCGTCGCCGTCGTGGGCCACGTCGACGGCGTAGCCCTCGCGCCGCAGGCCGCGCGCCACGGCCTCGGCCAGCTCGACCTCGTCGTCCACCACCAGCACGCGCACGGCTCGAAGGCTAGAGCCGCCGGCGGCCCGGTTGGCCCCACCGCCGCCGCGACGCACGGCCATCGAACGTGTCCGGTGCGCTCGTCGCGGGCTCGACGCTTTACCGTGACCTTCGCGGCAGCGTGGTTGTGTCGCCCGGTGACCGCCACCGACCCCTACCCCCGGCCCGCCCCCCAGGAGCCCCCCATGGACACCGTGGAGCCCGCACCGCCGGCCCCCGAGAGCGACGCCGTCCGCCTCGAGCGAGCCCTGTTCGAGGTGAAGAAGGTCATCGTCGGACAGGACCGCACGATCGAGCGGCTCTTCGTGGGGCTGCTGGCCCGGGGCCACATCCTGTTGGAAGGGGTGCCCGGCCTGGCCAAGACCCTCGCCGTGGAGACGCTCGCCACCGTGATCGGCGGCTCCTACGCCCGCCTCCAGTTCACGCCCGACCTCTTGCCGGCCGACCTCGTCGGCACGCGCATCTTCCGGTCGTCGAGCGAGCAGTTCGACATCGAGTGGGGGCCGATCTTCGCCAACATCGTCCTCGCCGACGAGATCAACCGCGCCCCGGCCAAGGTCCAGTCGGCGCTCCTCGAGGCGATGGCCGAGCACCAGGTCTCGATCGCCGGCACGACCCGCGCCCTGCCCGAGCCCTTCCTCGTCATGGCGACCCAGAACCCGATCGAGAGCGAAGGCGTGTACCCGCTGCCGGAGGCGCAGCGAGACCGATTCCTGATGAAGGTCGTGCTCGGCTACCCCTCGCCGGTCGAGGAGGCCCAGATCGTGGCCCGCATGGGTGTTCGCCCTCCCCGTGCCCAGCAGGCCCTCTCCCTCGACGACCTCGTCGCGCTCCAGGGCGCCGCCGACGACGTGCAGGTCGCGCCGAGCGTCGCCGACTACGCCGTGCGCCTCGTGGTCGCCACCCGCGAGCCGGCGGCACACGGCCTGCCCGAGCTCACCGAGCTCGTCTCGTGGGGGGCCAGCCCCCGGGCGACGCTCGGACTCGTCGCCGCCGGGCGCGCGCTGGCCCTGCTGCGGGGCCGGTCCTACGTCGTCCCCCAGGACGTCTTCGACGTGGCGCCCGACGTGCTGCGGCATCGGGTCGTCCCGTCCTACGAGGCCCTCGCCCAGGGCCTGTCGGTCGAGCAGATCCTCGCCCGGCTCCTCTCGACGGTGCCGGCCCCCGCAGTGAGCCCGGCCCAGGACCCGACGTCGGTGCGCCTCCCGTGAACGACGGTCCCACGGGTCCGCCGAACCGGCGACCCGAACCGCACGAACGGTCGCCGATGGTCGCCGGGCTGCGCACCCCGGACGCCCCGGCCGTGGCGGGCACCCCCGCCGCCGAGGTCCTGCGCCGTCTCGAGCTCGCCGTGACCCGGAGGCTCGACGGCCTCCTCCAGGGCGACCACCGAGGCCTCACCCCCGGGCACGGGTCCGACCCCGGGGAGATCCGGGCCTACCAGCCGGGTGACGACGTCCGTCGCATCGACTGGAACGTCACCGCCCGACTCCGCGACACCCACGTCCGCGACACCGTCGCCGACCGGGAGCTCGAGACCTGGGTCCTGGTCGACGCCTCGGCCAGCCTCGCCTTCGGCAGCGCCCTCGCGGAGAAGCGGGACCTCGCCCTCGCCGGCGTCGCCGCGGTGGCATTCCTCACCACCCGCACGGGGAACCGGATCGGTGCGCTGACGGTCGACGGGAGCGGCACCACCGTCACCGTCCCGGCCCGGGGCGGTCGGGTCCACACCCAGGCGCTCCTCCGGCGGGTGCTGGCCGCCGTGGAGGAGCCCCCTGCGGGCAGGGTGGACCTCGCTCGGTCCCTCGTCCGCCTCGGCTCGCTGGCCCGCCGGCGAGGGTTGGTGGTCATCGTGTCCGACTTCCTCGACACCGGCGAGTGGACGACTGCGCTGCGGGCACTCGCGCTGCGCCACGACGTCGTGTGCCTCGAGGTCGTCGACCCGCTCGAGCTCGCCCTCCCGGCGGTCGGCGCCCTGCACCTGCTCGACCCGGAGACCGGCGAGGAGCTCGAGGTGCGCACCGACGACGGACGGCTCCGAGAGCGCTACGCCCGGGCCGCCGCCGAGCAGCGCACCGCCATCGCCGGCCGGATGCGCGCCGCCGGCGCCGACCACCTCCAGCTCCGCACCGACCGGGACTGGCTGCTCGACCTGGCCCGCTTCGTGTCGCGACGCCGGGACCGCGTCGACTCGTTGTCGAGGGCGATCGCCCACCAGGTGGGGTCGTCGTGACCCTCTTCGCCCTCGGCTTCCTCGACCCGCTGCGGCTCTGGCTGCTCCTCGGGATCCTCGCGCTCGTCGTCGTGTACGTCGTGGTGCAGCAACGCCGCCGGCGCTACGCGGTGCGCTTCACCAACCTCGATCTCCTCGCCTCCGTCGCACCGCGTCGACCGGGATGGCGGCGCCACGCCACGGCCGCGGTCTACCTCGTCGCGCTGGCGGCCATGGTCGTCGCCTTCGCTCGACCGACCTGGGAGACCCAGGTCCCCCGCGAGCGCGCCACGGTGATGCTGGCCATCGACACCTCGCTGTCCATGGACGCCACCGACGTCGACCCGTCGCGCCTGCAGGCCGCACAACGGGCGGCCGTCTCCTTCCTCGACCAGGTGCCGGCCACCGTGAACGTCGGACTGGTCACCTTCAACGCCGCGGCGTCACTGCGGGTGCCGCCGACCACCGACCGCGATGCGGTCCGCACCGCCATCGCCAACGTGCAGCTCGGGGAGCGCACCGCCATCGGCGAGGCCATCTTCACCAGCCTCGACGCGCTCACCACGGTGCCGCCCGCAGAGGACGGCAGCCCCGTCCCGGCCGCGGTGGTGCTGATGTCGGACGGCACGAACACCAACGGCCGCTCCGACGCCCAGGCCTCGGCGGCCGCGGCCGAGGCCGGCGTCCCGGTGTCGACGATCGCCTTCGGCACCGACGAGGGGTTCATCACCCTGCCGGACCAGGCGGCCATCATCCCGGTCCCCGTCGACCGCCCCGCCCTCGAGGCGATCGCCGACGCCACCGACGGCCGCTTCTACGAGGCCACCACCGAGTCGGAGCTGCGCGAGGTGTACGCCACCATCGGCTCGTCGGTGGGATTCGAGACCGTCGACACCGAGGTCACCAGCTGGTTCGTCGGCGGGGCGCTCGTGTTCCTCTTCGTCGCCGGCGGCCTCAGCCTCGCCTGGTTCTCCCGCCTTCCGTGATCCCTGCGCCCTCGTCGGCTGTCGCCTCCTCGGGACGCGGTGCGGCTCGGTCGCTCGCGCTTCCCCTCGCCGTGACCTCTGCGCCCTCGTCGGCTCCGCCTCCTCGGGACGCGGTGTGGCTCGGTCGCTGGCGCTTCCCCTCGCCGTGACCTTGGCGCCCTCGTCGGCTCCGCCTCCTCGGGACGCGGTGTGGCTCGGTCGCTGGCGCTTCCCCTCGCCACCTGGCACCACCCGCCCCCCGGAGCTCACGACCCTGAGCACGGTGCGCAGACCGACCCGGCTCCGCCTCCTCGGGACGCGGTGCGGCTCGGTCGCGGCGCTTCCCCTCGCCACCTGCGAACAACCGCTCCCCCGGCCACACGGCGGGGGCCGACCGGCTCCCGTCAGCCGGCGCCGACCTTCTCGCTGACGACCTTGCTGGATCCACCCGGCTGCATCGTCACCCCGTAGAGGCAGTCGGCGGCATCCATCGTCCGCTTCTGGTGGGTGACGATCACCAGCTGGGCGTCCGCCCGGAACTCGGCGACCAGACCGAGGAAGCGGTGCAGGTTCACGTCGTCGAGCGCCGCCTCGACCTCGTCCATCACGTAGAACGGCGACGGCCGGCTGCGGAACACCGCGAACAGGTACGCCAGAGCGGTGAGGCTGCGCTCCCCTCCGGACAGCAACGACAGCTTGCGGACGTTCTTGCCCGACGGCTTGGCCTCCACCTCGATGCCGGTCGCCAACAGGTCATCGGGCTGGGTGAGCTTCAGGCGCCCCTCACCTCCGGGGAACAGCATCGAGAAGAGGGCCTCGAAGTTGGCGGCCACGTCGGCGAAAGCCGAGGCGAACACGCTCACGATCTCGGCGTCGATGGCCCGGATGATCTTGGCCAGCTCACGCCGGCTCTCCTTCACGTCATCGAGCTGGTGCTGGAGGAACTCGTGGCGCTCCTGGAGGGCATCGAACTCCTCGAGGGCGAGGGGGTTGATCGGGCCCATGATCCGCAGCTCGCGCTCGAGCTCGCGGATCCGGGCCCCGGCGGTCACGCCCTCGTCGAGCGGCGGACACTCGGCGGCGATCGCCGCGTCGGGCTCGCAGTCGAGGTCGCGGCGGAGGGCCTCGACCGCCGCCTCCACACGCAGCCTCACCTCCGCCTCGTCGAGCTCGGCCCGCTGGAGGCGCTCGCGCTCCTCGGTGAGCGCCCGCTCCTCGTCGGCGCGTCGGCGGCGACGTTCGTCGAGCACGGCGGCGACGCGGCGCGCCGCCTCCGACTGACGACGACGCCGGTCGCGAAGGTCGTTCAGACGCGTCTCGATGGTGACGGTGGCGGTGGCGACCAGCTGGCTGAGGCGGCCGATGGCCACCGACGCCCGCTCGAGCTCGAGGCGCCGCGACTCGGCCGCCGCCCGCTCGGCCGCCGCCCCTTCGAGGCGGCGCTCCACCTCCGACGCCCGGGCACGCAGGAACGCTCCCCGCTCGACCACCGACGCGGACCGGACCTCGAGGTCGCTGCGCCTCGAACCGACGTCGGCCGCCAGCTCCTCGAGCCGCGAGCGGGCCTCGCCCATGCGCCGCGACGCCTCGGCGAGCTCCACGTCGACCGCTTCGAGGCCGGGCAGCACCGCCTCGAGCTCGGTGATGCGCGCCACCTCCCGCTCGACTCGCTCGACCAGCTCCGCGAGGTGCCCGCCGAGCGCATCGGCCTCGGTAGCGGCATCACGGCGGTCCGTCTCGACGCGCTGGAGGCGGTCGGCGGCGGCGGTGAGCCGGCTGTCGTTGTCGTCGAGCTGCTTGGCGAGCGTGCGCTCGTCGCGCTCGACCTCGGTGAGGGCGGCCCGCGCCTCGGCGAGCGAGAGGGTGGCTCGCTCGACCGCCGCGACGGCCGCCTCGGCCCGTCGGCGCGCCTCGTCGCGGGCGGCGCCGGTGGCGCCCGAACCGGCGATCCCGACCCGCCACCCGGTGCGGGCGAACCGGTCGCCGTCGGCCGTCACGGCGATGACGTCGGGGTGGGCGAGGGCGACGTCGATGGCCTCGACCCATCCGCCGTCGACCACCACAGCCGAGCCGATCAGCCCGTCGAGCACCGCCTCGACGTCGGGCCGGGCCGCCCGGACGTGACGGCGCAGAGGATCGCCGACCGCCGGCGCGGGCCGGGCAGGCAGACCGGCGCCGAGGGCGATCACCGCTCCGGAGAGGGCCTCCCCGTGAAGGGCGTCGAGCGCCCGGCGCCCGGCGGGCACGCCGTCGACGACCACCGCGGCGAGCGCCTCGCCCATGGCCGCCTCGAACGCCGCCTCCCACCCGGGGTCGACCTCGACGAGGTCGAGCAACGTGCCGAGCACCCCGTCGACGCCGGCGAGACGCTCCGCGCCCGCCCGTGACCGAGCTTCGTCGAGGGCGAGGTCGAGGGCCTCGACCCGGGCCTCCCACGCATGGCGATCGCTCTCGGTGCGCCGCAGGGCCTCCTCGGCCGACTCGAGGGCCGAGGCCGCGGCGTCACGTCGCGCCTCGACCCCTTCGATGGCCTCGACCAGCGGCAACTCGGCCAGCTCGGCGGCCCCCAGCTCGACGCGCAATGCGTCGGCCTGACGGGCCAGGTCGGCGACCCGGGCGGCCAGCACGGTCGCCCGGGCCTCGGCCCGGTCGATCTCGGCGCGTCCCCGCTCGGCGGCCGACCGGAGCGCGGCCAGCTCCCCACGCACCTCGGCCGCCGCCCCGCTCGGCGCGGCCACCCCGCTGGCCCACTCCTGCTCGAACGAGGCCCGCTCGGCAGCCAGCGCGGCCTCGGCGGCGGCGAGCTCGTCGGACAGCGGGGTGAGCAGCTCGCGCTCGGCGTCGGCCTCGGCGAGCTCGGCGGCGAGACGGGCCGCCTCGGCTTCGAGGGACGCCACGACACCCTGGTCGATCGAGGTGCCCTGGGCCCGCTCGACGCCGCGCCGACGCTCGGCGAGCACCGCGGTGAGCCCTCGGGCCTGCTGGAACAACGACTCGTGCACCGCCAGCGCATCGCCCAGGTCGTCACCGCCCATCGCCGTCAGCTCCGCCTCGGTGGCCAACACGAGCGTGTCGAGCTCGGCCAGGGCGGCGCGGCGCACCCGTTCGGCCTCGAGGAGCTCGGCCCGGCGGCGCGACCCGTTCTCCAGGCGGGTGCGCAGGTCGTCGAGCTGGCGACCGGCCACGTGCACCCGCAGCGCCGTCAGCTCGGCGACGACGTCGCCGTGGCGTCGGGCGGCGTCGGCCTGGCGTTCCAGCGGTCGCAGCTGGCGGCGGACCTCGCGGAGGAGGTCCTGGAGGCGGGTCAGGTTGCCCTCGGTGGCGAGGAGGCGACGCTCCGACTTCTCCTTGCGCCGTCGGTACTTCAACACGCCGGCGGCCTCCTCGATCACCGCCCGCCGGTCCTCCGGCCGGGCGTTGAGCACGGCGTCGATCTGCCCCTGACTGATGATCACGTGCTGCTGGCGGCCCACCCCGGAATCCGACAGCAGCTCCTGGATGTCGAGCAGGCGGCACGGGACGCCGTTGAGCGCGTACTCGCTGTCGCCGGAGCGGAACAGCGTGCGGGTGATGGTCACCTCGCTGAACTCGATGGGCAACAGCGCCGACGAGTTGTCGATGGTGAGGCTCACCTCGGCCCGGCCCAGCGCCGCCCGCTTCGTGGTGCCGGCGAAGATGACGTCGTCCATCTTCTGGGACCGCACCGCCGACGGGGCCTGGGCGCCGAGCACCCAGCCGATGGCGTCGACCACGTTCGACTTGCCCGAGCCGTTGGGGCCCACGACGACGGTCACGCCCCGCTCCAGGTCGAGCACGGTGGTGTCGGCGAAGGACTTGAAGCCCTTCATGGAGAGTCGCTTCAGGTACATCGGGGCTCGTGGTGGCTCGTGGGCGTCGGGGCCGGGACGGACGGGGGCACGGTGCGGGTCAGACCTGGCAGACCTCGCAGAAGTAGGTCGACCGGTTGGCGAACTTGGCCTTCACGATGTCGTGGCGGCGGCAGCGACGGCACGGCTGCTTCTCCCGGTCGTAGACCTGGTGGTGGCTCTGGTACTCGCCGGGCTTGCCGTTCAGGTCGACGTACTGGCCGTCGGAGAGGGTGGACCCGCCGTACTTGATGGCCTCGTGGAGGATCTCGACGAGGGACCGGTACACCCGGCGGATCTCCTGGGTGGTGAGCGAGTCGGTCTCCCGGTCGTAGCGGAGCCCGGCGTCGAAGAGGATCTCGTCGGCGTAGATGTTCCCGATGCCGGCGATGATCGACTGGTCGGTGAGGAAGGCCTTGAGCTTCATCGGCTTGCGCCGCAGGAGGTGCCCGAAGTCGACCCACGACATGGGCGTCTCGACGGGGTCGACGCCGAGCTCGGAGAGCTCGGGGATCTCGGAGGTGATCTCGTCGGGGGTGGCGAGGAAGATCTCGCCGAAGGTGCGGGGATCGACGAAGCGGAGCTGGCCGCCCTGGGTGAACGAGATGACGACGTGGGTGTGGGGCGCCATCGCGTCGCGCGGTGCGGCCCGCAGCAGCTGGCCGCTCATGCGGAGGTGGATGACCAGGACATCGCCGGTGTCGAGGGCCAGCAGCAGGTACTTGCCCTTGCGCTGGGCCCCGGTGATCTTGGCGCCCTCCAGGCGGGCGACGAGCTCCTTGGGCTTCTGGCGGCGAACCGTGCGGGCGCCGGTGACCGACACCGTCTTGACCTTCTTGCCCACCACCTCACGCTCCAGCTCGCGGCGGATGGTCTCGACCTCGGGCAGCTCAGGCATGGCCCTGCTCGCTCTCACTGATGGTGGTGGATGCTGCACCGGCCCCGACGTCGTCGGCCCCGGTCTCGAGGGCGACCAGGGCCGCCCCGGCCGCCGACTGCTCGGCGAGCTTCTTCGACCGGCCGTGCCCGACGCCGAGGAGGCGTCCGTCGACGCGGACCTCGGCCCGGAACCGCTTGTCGTGGTCAGGGCCCTCGTCGGTGGACGAGTACGCAGGGCTCGACGCGAATCGGCGGGCGACGAGCACCTGCAGGCGGGTCTTGTGGTCGGCGCCACCGGGCCCCTCGACGGCTTCGGCGGCGATGCGACCGGCCAACAGGTCGAGCACCATCGCCCGCGCCGCGTCGAGGCCGCCGTCGAGGTACACGGCGCCGATCAGCGCCTCGACGGCGTCGGCGAGGATCGACGACTTGTCGCGTCCGCCGCTGGCCGCCTCCCCCTTGCCGAGGCGCAGGTCGTGGCCGATCGCGAGCTCGCGACCGACCTCGGCGAGGGCCGACTCGCTCACCACCGCGGCCCGCAGCTTGGCGAGCGCCCCCTCGGCGAGGTCCGGATGGCGCTCGACGACGTGCGCGGCGACGACGAGTCCGAGCACGGCGTCGCCGAGGAACTCGAGCCGTTCGTTCGACCCGTGACCGGGGTGCTCGGCGCACCACGACCGGTGGGTGAGGGCGAGCTCGAGCAGGCCGGGGTCGTCGAAGACGTGTCCCAGCCGTTCGGAGAGCGACGCGAGCGTGTCGGTTCCCAGGGGGTCAGCCCAGCTTGGCGACGACGTAGTCGACGGCGTCGCGCACGGTCTTCAGGTCCTCGAGGTCCTCGTCATCGATGCGGAACCCCACGCTGCGCTCCCCGAGCTCCTCCTCGAGAGCCTCGACCAGCTCGATGAGGGCCAGGCTGTCGGCGTCGAGGTCGTCGGCGAAGGAGTCGCCCTCGTTGATCGAGGTGGGCTCCACCTCGAGGATGTCGGACAGCCGGTCACGGATGAGGTCGAGCACTTCCTGGCGGCCCATCGGGGGCTGTTCGACGTGGGTCTCTGCGGGCACGAGATCGGTCTCCCTGTGGGGTCGGGGTCGGCGGATCGTACCGTGACCGGAGCTCGTGCGCTTGTGAAGGGCGCCGGGACGGCAGGTCCCGGGAGCGTGGCGACGCCCCCGTTGTCAGGCGTCGGGGCGGATCGTGCGGGCGAGATGGCCCACGACGTCGCCCACGACCATGTCACGGGCCACCCGCACGGCGTTCACGACGGCCGTCGCCGACGACGACCCGTGGCTGATGATGCACACGCCGTCGAGCCCGAGCAGCATCGCCCCTCCGGTGTTCTCGGGGTCGAAGCTCTCGTAGAGCGGCGTGAGCGCCGGCCACAGCGCCGCTGCCGCGGCCCGGGCCTCGTCGGAGGAGTCGAAGGCCTCGAGCAGCCCGGCGACGATCGCCTTCAGCCCGCCTTCGAGGGTCTTGAGCGCCACGTTGCCGGTGAAGCCGTCGGTGACGACGACGTCGGCGGCGTCGCCCATCAGGTCACGACCCTCGACGTTGCCCACGAAGCGGGCCCCGGCGGCGGCGAGCGCCGTGCCGTCGTCGAGGAGCTTGTGGGTCTCCTTCACGAGCGCGTTGCCCTTGGTGGGCTCCTCGCCGATCGACAGCAACGCCACCTTCGGCTCGGCCACGCCGTAGCGCTCGCGGGCGTAGACCGCACCCATCTGGGCGAACTGCACCAGCCACTCGGCGTCGCACTGGGCGTTGGCCCCGGCGTCGAGGAGCAGCGTGGGCGTCGACCCCGGTGCAGGGATGGGCGTCACGATGGCCGGTCGTTGCACGCCCTTGATGCGCCCCATCCGGAGCAGGGCACTGGCCATCGTGGCCCCGGTGTTCCCGGCGCTGACCATGGCCGACGCCCGACCGTCACGCACCGCCTCCGCCGCCCGGACCAGCGACGAGTCCTTCATCCGCCGGACGCTGGCCGCCGGATCGGCGTCCATGGCGATGACCTCCGACGCCTCGATCACCTCGAGACCACCGGTGTCGCCGAGCTCACCGGGCCGGCCGACGAGCACCACGGGGATGCCGAGTTCCTCGGCGGCCCGACGGGCGCCGGCCACGATCTCGTGAGGAGCGTTGTCACCACCCATCGCGTCGACGGCGACGGGGAGCATCGTCTCGACCTCGATCACCTGCTCGACGATCTCAGTCGACGTCGATGGCCTGGCGACCGTGGTACCAGCCGCAGTTCCCGCAGACGATGTGCGGTCGCTTCACCGCACCGCAGCGGGGGCAGGTGCTGCGCGACGGAGCCGTCAGCGTCCAGGCGGACGCCCGGCGGCTGCGGCTCTTCGACTTCGAGGTCTTCTTCTTGGGGACAGCCATCGTTCTTCCTGGCGCGAGGGGGACCTGGGGCCCACGACTGGAGGGCCCGGCACGTCGGCGGACGCCGACCCCGGACACGAAGCGAAGAGCCTACCCGTCCTCGGCGCCGGAATCGAAGTGCAGGCCGTCGAGGGCCGCCCACCGGGGGTCGACGGGCGCCTCGGCCGCCCCACCGTCGCCGACGTCCGCCGTGGCCTGCGCCACTGCCGGGAAGTCGTCGGGCGCCGGCCCGAGGCAGTCGGGGCCGCACAACGGCGCCAGAGGCAGCGCCAACAGCACCGCATCGCGCACCATGGGTTCGAGGTCGACGAGGTCGTCGCCGAGCGCGTAGGTCTCGCCCTCGACGGGTCGGGGCTCGAAGACCTCCTTGACCCTGGCGACGGCCGAGCCGGTCACCGGGTTCAGGCAACGGCGGCACTCGCCCGTCCACGGGACGCGCACCACGCCCGTGGCGACGAGCCCGTCGCTCAGCGTCTCGAGCTCGACGTCGACGCGGATCGATGCCCCCTCGGGCACCTCCGCGGTCGAGATGCCCAACCCGGGCAGGACCACGTCCTCGACGAACCGCCGGCGCGAACCCGGGTGGCGACGGAGGTCGGCGATGCCGACGACGAGAGGACGAGCCGGCATCCGCGCGCTCCGAGGCGGGCAGGACCCGTCAGGGTCGGTCGTCGTCCTGGTCGAAGAACGTGGCGGCGGCGTCACGGATGGTCTCGGGCCGCGCCTCGGGGGGAGGGGGGAGGCTCTCGTGGTCGTCGACCGCGACGAGGTGCGGCACCGC
Source organism: Acidimicrobiales bacterium (assembly GCA_025455885.1). Lineage (NCBI taxonomy): Bacteria > Bacillati > Actinomycetota > Acidimicrobiia > Acidimicrobiales > Acidimicrobiales bacterium. Next base: position 82,811 of record JALOLR010000003.1, on the reverse strand, counting down.
CTCGTGCTCGTCGTAGTAGTCGTCGGCGTAGCCGTCCTGGTGGGGATCGTCGAGCGGGTCGGCCGGGTCGGCGCCGGCATCGGGCGTGGCGCGGGGGCCGGCCACTCCGTGGGCAGCGGCGGCCGCCGCCTCGGCGAGCAGGTTGGTGCCCTGGAGCTTCTCGCGCCCCGCCGCCACGAGCTTCTGGGTGCGCTCGAGGACGATCTCGAAGCTGGCCAGCTTCTGGTCGCAGAAGTCCTCGACCTCGTGACGGAGCCGGCGGGCGTCGGCCTCGGCGGCCTCGACGATCGTGTACGCCCGCTGCTCGGCGGCCTTGACGACTTCGGTGCGCTGGACCATCCGCTCGGCACGGGCCCGGGCCTGCTCGACGATCTCGTCGCCTTCGTGACGGGTCTTGGCCAGGTACTCCTCACGCTCCTTGAGCAGCCAGCGGGCGGCCCGCAGCTCCTCGGGGAGGTGGTCGAGCGCCTCGTCGATCAACTCGAGCACCTCCTCCTTGGCGATCATCGAGGATGCGGAGAGCGGCACCGGGCGGGCGGCGTCGATGACGGCGCGCAGCTCGAGGAGCACGTCCTCGGTCTCGGGCGGGTGGTACTGGGCCCCGACCGGCGGGGGGGTGAGGTCCAGCTCGACGTCGGGCTCGAAATCGGTCATGCGGTCCGCTCCTGCAGGCGTTTGGCCACCGCCGGCGGCACCATCGCGGTGACGTCGCCCCCGAACCGGTGGATCTCGCGGATGAGCTTCGACGCCAGGAACGAGTGGGCGGAGGCCGAGGGGATGAAGAGGGTGTCGACGCCCGAGATCTTGTGGTTCATCTGCGCCATCTGGAGCTCGGACTCGAAGTCGGAGACCGCCCGGAGGCCCTTGACGATGAAGTCGGCCTCGAGGCTGCGGGCGAGGTCGACGACCAGCGACGCGAACATCGTGACGTCGACGTTGTCGAGGTGGGCGACGGCGTCGTTCAGCATCTCCTCGCGCTCGTCGAGCTTGAAGAGGGGCTCGCCCTTCTGGGGGTTGCGCATCGCCGCCACCACCACGTTGTCGAAGAGCCGGGACGCCGTCTCGATGATCTCGAGGTGTCCGTTGTGGATCGGATCGAACGATCCTGGGTACAGCACTCGGGTCACGAGGGCTCCGGCGGGGGCGTGGGGCGGGCGATGGTGAGGAGCGTACTGCCGTACCGCTTCTCCCTCAGGACATGCCACGGCTCGGGAATCGGCACCTCGCGATCCGACTCCGCGGCCACCACCGCGGTCGGGGCCAGCGCGCCGATCCGGGCGAGCACCTCGGCCCACGTCTCGTCCGGCGTGTCGTAGGGCGGATCGAGCAGCACCAGGTCGAACCCGGCGCCACCGCCCTCGGCCGAGAGGCGGGAGAGGTGGGCCACGGCGTCACCGCCGAGGACCTCGGCGCGGGCCGCCATCCCCGTGGCGTCGAGGTTCGCGTTGAGCACCCGGCGGACCGCACCGGACCGCTCGACGAACACCGCGTGGGCCGCGCCCCGCGACAGCGCTTCGATGCCGAGCGCGCCCGAGCCGGCGTAGAGGTCGAGGACCTCCGCGCCGACGACCGCGTCGAGGCTGCCGAGCGCGTTGAAAAGGGCCTCGCGGACCCGGTCGAGCGTCGGACGGGTCGACCCGCCGGGCGGCGCCTGGAGGCGTCTGCCCTTCGCCGCACCGGCCACGACCCTCATCGCCGCCGACCGTAACCGGCCCGCCGCCGGTCGCGTGCCCCCGGCCGGACGGCGCCCTCCCCCGGGTCCCGAGGGTCGCCGCTACCGTGACGCCATGGACGCCGAGCTCGGGATGACGTGCGTGGACTGCGGCGGCACGCTCCACCCGCTGTCGCACCCACCCGAGGACGGCTGGGAGCCCGGCGACGTCGTCGCCTACCGGTGCCCCGACTGCTACGAGCGCTTCGACATCGTGATGCCGGACCTCGACGACACCGACTCGTACTGAACCGGGCTCAGCTCTTCATCAGGAACTCGACGTCATCGTCGCCGAGGAGCAGGTCGACCTCCTCTGCGAGCAGCCAGTGCTCGTCCAGGTTCGGGTCGGCCGTCACGATCTCGATCGCCACCGCCCGGGCCTTCTCGACCCACTCCCGGTCGCGGCGCAGAGAGGCCAGCTTGAGGTCGTTGCGCCCTTTCTGGCGCTCGCCCATGATCGTGCCCTCCCCTCGCAGGTCGAGGTCGACCTCGGCCAGCTCGAAGCCGTCGGTGCTGCGCACCAGCGCCTCCAGGCGGGCCTCGCCGTCCGGCGTCGTGGCCTCGCCGACGAGCCAGCACCACGAGCGCTCGGCGCCCCGACCGACCCGGCCCCGGAGCTGGTGAAGCTGGGCGATCCCGAACCGCGACGCATCGAGGATCACCATGACCGTGGCGTTCGGGACGTCGACCCCGACCTCGATCACCGTGGTGGCCACCAGCACGTCGAGCTCACCGAGGCGGAAGCGCTCCATCACCGCGTCCTTCTCGCCGGCAGGCACCCGGCCGTGCAGGAGGCCGACCCGCAGCGCCGACAGCTCGCCGGCGACGAGCTGGGCGTGGGTCTCCTCGGCAGAGCGCACCTCGAGCTTCTCGCTCTCCTCGATCAAGGGGCAGACCACGTACGCCTGGCGACCGGCGGACACCTCGGCGCGGACCTGCTCCCACACTTCGGCCTCGTCGAGCTCTCCCTCGGCGCGCCGGGTCACGATGGGGGTGCGTCCCGGGGGCAGCTCGTCGAGCACGGAGACGTCGAGGTCGCCGTAGACGGTCATCGCCGCGGTGCGCGGGATCGGGGTGGCGGTCATCACGAGGACGTCGGGGATGGCGTCACCGGCCCCCTTGTCGCGCAGGGCCGCCCGTTGCTCGACACCGAAGCGGTGCTGCTCGTCGATGACCACCACGCCGAGCGACCGGAACGTGATGCCCTCGGAGATGAGCGCGTGGGTGCCCACGGCGATGTCGATCGTGCCGGCAGCGAGGTCCGCGAGGAGGCGGCGCCGCTCGGCGGCGGGAGTGCGGTTGGTGACGAGCACCACCCGCAGCGGGCGGTCGAGACCGGCCCCCGCGAAGAGGTTGCCCTCGTCGGTGTCGGGGACGGTGAAGCCCTCGAGGAGGTGGCGGATGCCGGCGAAGTGCTGTTCGGCGAGGACCTCGGTGGGGGCCATGAGCGCCCCCTGGTGCCCGCCCTGCACGGCGACGAGGAGGGCGCTGACCGCCACCACCGTCTTGCCCGACCCGACGTCGCCCTGCAGGAGCCGGTGCATCGGGTGGCCGCGGGCGAGGTCGGCCGTGATCTCGGCGAGCGCCCGCTGCTGCGCCGTGGTGAGGTCGTAGGGGAGACGGTCGTGGAACCGGGACACGAGCGGCCCGGCCCGACCGTCGGCGCCGATGGTGTACCCGACACCGACCGCGGTGCGCTCGAGCTCCAGCTTCCGGCGCACCAGCTCGAGCTGCACCCGCAACAGCTCGTCGAACACCAGCCGTCGGCGGGCGTCGGCGGCATCGCGCATCGTGTCGGGGGCGTGGATGTCGGTGAACGCCGTCGTCCGGTCGACGAGGTCGAACCGCCTCCGCAGCGCCGGGTCGAGCGGGTCGGCGAACTCACCGGCGCGGCGCAGCACCTCGTCCATGAACCGTGCCACGTCCCAGCTCATGATCCCGGCCTTCTCGCTCTGGGGGTAGACGGGGACGATGCGACCGGTGCGGTCGCCGATGAGGTCGACGACCGGGTTCGTCATCTGCCGTCGACCCTGGAACACCTCGGTGCGCCCGAACAGGACGACGTCGGAGCCCTCCGCGAGCTGACGCTCACGGAACGGCTGGTTGAAGAAGCTCACCTTCAGGTGGCCGCTGCCGTCGGTGACCTCGGCGGTGACCAGCGACCTGCCGTTGCGCGTGCGCCGGCTCGTGGTGCGCAGCACCTTGACGAGCACGGTCGCCTCCTCGCCGAGGTCGAGCTCGGACAGGCGGGCCTGGTTGGTGCGGTCGATGTAGCGCCGGGGGTAGTAGGTCAACAGGTCGAGGACGGTGTGCAGCCCGACCTTCGCCAGCGCCCGGGCCCGCGACTCCCCCACCCCCTTCAGCTCGGTGACCGGGAGTTGGGCGAGCTGGGAGAGGCGCCGGGCCACGGCCGGTCCTACTCGATCCCGAACAGGTAGGGGTACAGCGGCTGGGCACCGTGGTGGATCTCGACCTCGCAGCCGGGACGGTGGTCGTGCACCCAGACCTCGATGTGGCGGGTCACCGCAGGTGTGGCGCCTTCCCCCTCGATCACGGTGACGATCTCGTGGCCGTCGTCGACGATCTCGGCCAGCAGGCCGGCGGCCGCCTCACCCAGGTCGGCGTGGATCGAGAGGATCCCCTCGCGGGCGATGCCGAGCCAGTCGCCCTCGGCGATCGGCCCGCGCTCGCAGCTCGAGTCGCGCACCGCCCGCGTGACCTCACCGGCGACGACCTGTCCGGCGGCGACCGACATCGCATCGGCGTTGGCGTCGGCGCCGGCCTGCGGGTCGTAGCTCAGGAGGGCGGCGAAGCCCTCGGCCACCCCCCGGGTGGGCACCACGCGCACGCACTTGGAGGTCATGGCGTCGACCTGTTCGGCGACAGGCACGATGTTCTTGTTGTTCGGCAGGATCACGACCTCGTCGGCCGGCGCCGCCTCCACCTCGGCGAGGAGCTGGGCGGTGGAGGGGTTCATCGTCTGACCACCGGTGACGATCCCCTGGACCCCCAGGCTGTAGAAGATGCGGCGGATCCCCTCGCCGGCGGCGACGGCGACGACCGCGCACGGCACCGGGTCGTGCACGGTGGCCGGCTCGGCGGGCCCGGGCTGGGCTTCGCGCACCCACTTCTCCTCCTCGACCTCCTCGAGCAGGTCGGTGACCCGGATCGAACGGGGCCGGCCGATGTCGACCGCCGCCTCGATGGCCGCACCGATGTCGTCGGTGTGAACGTGGCAGTTCCACAGGCCGTCGCCGCCGACGACCACGATCGAGTCGCCGAGGGTGGCCCACACGTCCTTGAAGCCGGCGATCGCCTCGTCGGGAGCCTCGAGGAAGTACATGACCTCGTAGCGAAGGTCGGCGACACCCCCGTGGCCCTCGCCGGCGTGCACCGATTCGAAGGCCGCGCTGAAGTCGGCCGATGCCCCGCCGCCCTCGGGCGGGTCGGGCAGCGCCCGCCCGTCGGCGAGGTGCAGCGCCACGTCGACGAGCAGCAACAGCCCCGTGCCGCCGGAGTCGACCACGCCGGCCTCGGCCAGCACCGGGAGCAGGTCCGGCGTCCGGGCGAGCGCGTCGGCGCCCCGATCCCGTCCGGCGTCGAGCACCCCGACGAGGTCGGCCCCCGAGGCCAGCCCCTCGGCCGCACCGTCGGCCACGGCGCGCACCACGGTGAGGATCGTGCCCTCCACCGGCTTCATCACCGCGCCGTAGGCGGCCGTGGCAGCCGCGTCGAGGGCTGCGACGAGCGTGGCCGCGTCGACGCCGTCGCCGTCACGGAAGCCCTCGGCCAGGCCGCGCAGGATCTGCGAGAGGATCACCCCGGAGTTGCCCCGGGCTCCCATGAGCGACCCGTGGCTGATGGCCTGGCAGACCGACGCCATGTCGGGCCCGGCGCCGTCGACCTCGGCGACCACCGAGGCCATCGTGAGCGACATGTTGGTGCCGGTGTCGCCGTCGGGCACCGGGTAGACGTTGAGGCGGTTGATGGCCTCGCGGTGGACCGAGAGGATGTCGGCGTAGCCCCTGACGAGGTCACGGAGGTCGTCGGCGACGAGGTGGTCGAGCACGGGCACGGCCGGGATCGTAGTGACCGGAGGCACGCGGCCCGATGCGCAGGGCGCGAGTTGGGCCGGTCGCGGACCACCGGGTAGAGTCCACCGTCCGTTTGTGTCCTGCGTCCCGAGGTGGTCCCCCATGGCATCGATTTGCGAGGTGTGCGGAAAGCACCCGTCGTTCGGCATGGCGGTCAGCCATTCGCACCGCCGCACCAAGCGGCGCTGGAACCCCAACATCCAGCGGGTCCGGGCCGTCGTGGACGGCTCGACCAGGCGTCTCGACGTGTGCACGTCGTGCCTCAAGGCCGGCAAGGTCACGAAGGCGGCCCGCTGACCGTGGCCGACGACGCCACCGTCGAGGCACCGGGGACCGGGATCCGGACCACGTCGCTGCAGGGCGTCGTGAAGTCCTTCGATCCGATCCTCGCCGACGGCGTGGTGGTCGACGACCGCACCCTCGTCGAGTACGAGTTGAGCCGGAGCGCCCTGCACGACTCGGTCTTCCGGATGCTGCGCCAGGGCCAGCGGATCGTCTTCGACCTCGACGACAAGGGCATGGCCAGCCGGGTGCGCACCGGCGCCGAGGGGAACATGGGCACGCCGGGCTTCCCCGCGGTGCACCCCGACGACACCCAGCACCCCCAGGGCGGCGAGCCGCTCACCTGACCGGCGCATGACCGGCACGGGGCCGAGCGACCCTGTCGGGTTGTGACCCTCCGCTGGCCCGGTGGCCGGCGCGGCCATCTAGGATTGCGTCACCGGGACGTCACGGAGATGTCGTTCGCCGTTCTCCCGTGACCGATCCCCCACCGCTCTCCCCGAGAGCCGACGACAACGATGTCGGAGGTGCCCATGGCCGGACACACCACCAACCAGCAACTGCTCGACTGGGTGGAGCACTGGCGGGAGGTGCTCCAACCCGCTGACGTGCACTGGTGCGACGGCTCCGCGGAGGAGTACGACCGCTTCTGCGCCGAGCTCGTCGCGGGCGGCACGTTCCGGACGTTGAACGAGGCGAAGCGCCCGAACAGCTACCTCGCCCTCTCCGACCCCGGCGACGTGGCCCGGGTCGAGGACCGGACCTTCATCTGTTCCGAGGCCGAGATCGACGCCGGGCCCACGAACAACTGGCGCCCGCCCGCGGAGATGAAGGACGAGCTGACCCGCCTCTACACCGGGGCCATGAAGGGCCGCACGATGTACGTGGTGCCCTTCTCCATGGGCCCGCTCGGTTCTCCCATCGCCCACATCGGCGTGCAGCTCACCGACTCGGCGTACGTGGCCGTCAACATGCGGATCATGACCCGCATGGGCCAGGGGGCGCTCGACGTCCTCGGCGACGGCGAGTGGGTGCCGTGCGTGCACTCGGTGGGCATGCCCCTCGCCGACGGCCAGGCCGACGTGCCGTGGCCGTGCGACGCCGAGAACAAGTACATCGTCCACTTCCCCGAGACCCGTGAGATCTGGTCGTACGGCTCGGGTTACGGCGGGAACGCCCTGCTCGGCAAGAAGTGCTTCGCCCTGCGCATCGCCTCGACCATGGCCCGCGACGACGGCTGGATGGCCGAGCACATGCTCATCCTCGGCCTCACCTCGCCCGAGGGGGTCAAGCACTACGTCGCGGCGGCGTTCCCGTCGGCCTGCGGCAAGACGAACATGGCGATGCTCATCCCCACCCTGCCGGGCTGGACGGTCGAGACGGTGGGCGACGACATCGCCTGGATGAAGTTCGGCGACGACGGCCGGCTCCACGCCATCAACCCCGAGGCCGGCTTCTTCGGCGTGGCCCCGGGCACGTCGGCCGTCTCCAACTACAACGCCCTGCAGTCCGTGCGGGCCAACTCGATCTTCACCAACTGCGCCCTCACCGACGACGGCGACATCTGGTGGGAGGATCTCGGCGAGGCGCCCGAGCACCTCGTCGACTGGAAGGGCCAGGACTGGACGCCCGAGTCGGGCACCCCGGCCGCCCATCCCAACGCCCGCTTCACGGCCCCGGCCGCGCAGTGCCCGTCGATCGCCCCGGAGTGGGAGGACCCGGCCGGCGTGCCGATCTCGGCGATCCTCTTCGGCGGTCGCCGTGCCACCAACGTCCCGCTGGTCACCGAGGCCTTCGACTGGCACCACGGCACGTTCCTCGGCTCGATCATGAGCTCGGAGAAGACCGCAGCGGCGGCGGGGACGGTGGGCGAGCTGCGCTTCGATCCCTTCGCGATGCTGCCTTTCTGCGGCTACAACATGGGGGACTACTTCGGGCACTGGCTCGAGATCGGCCAGGCCACCGACCCGGAGAAGCTGCCCAAGCTGTTCTGGGTGAACTGGTTCCGCAAGGGCGACGACGGATCGTTCCTGTGGCCCGGGTTCGGCGAGAACTCCCGGGTGCTCAAGTGGGTCGTGGAGCGCCTCGAGGGCACCGCCGACGCGGCCGACACCGCCATCGGACGAGTGCCCCGACCCGAGGACCTCGACACCACGGGCCTCGACCTCGACGCCGAGACCCTGACGACGCTGCTGTCGGTCGACAACGAGGCCTGGCGCGCCGAGATCCCCCAGATCGAGGCCCACTACGACCGCATCGGCGAGCGGCTCCCCGACGAGCTCCGCGACGAGCTGCGGGAGCTCGAGAAGCGTCTCGCCGACTGAGCCCGACCGAGGCGCCCGTCGCCCGGTGCCCGGTCCGTCGCCCTTCCACTCGAGAGGCGACGGACCGGGTCCTCAGGCGAGGAAGAGCTCTCGGATACCGAGGCCCATGATGAAGAGCAGACCGAAGCCGTAGACGACGTACTGCCGGTCGCGCATCTGCTTGGCGTAGCTGTAGATGACGCCGACCGCGATCAGCGCGGTGAAGCCGTAGAGCGCGTGCAGCGGGGGCGACTCGATGTCGTCGATCTCCTGGACGGCGACGCCGAGGGCGACCTGGGCGACCACCACCGCCATGGCCACGGCGACCGACCACCACATCACCCGGGACCGCAGCGCGGCCCACCAGTTCGCGCCGAGCACCCAGACGCCGGCCACGGCGTTGGTGACGATCAACACCCAGGCGAGCAGGGAGTGAGCGTCGCTGAGCCCCACGAGCGCCCGGCCTCAGGCCGCTCCGGGGCGGGAGACGACAGGCTCGTAGGCCCACAGCTCGCTGGCCACGCCCACCGGCCGCTGGGCGCCTTCGGGGGGACCGGACCCACCGGGGCCGGGGTGCCCGCCACCCGGATGGCCGCCGCCGGGGTGGCCGGCGGCGGCCGGCGCCCCGCCCGTCCCGGCGTGGCCCTGGGCGAACGCCGGCGACGACAGCCACGACTCGAAGGCCGCCTCGTCCCGCCAGCGGGTGATGACCAGCCACGTCGTGCGCTCATCGGTGGGCTTGAGCAGCTCGAAGCCCTCGAACCCGTCCTGGCCGTCGACGGCCCCGGCGCGGGCGGCGAAGCGGTGGGCGAGCTCGTCGCCTGCGTCGGCCGGGACGGTGATGGCGTTGATGCGGATGATCGTCATGGGGTTGATCGTGCCCGTCGGGTCGACCCGGCGCCAGTCGGCGACCGGTGCCCGATCGGCCCGTCCGCCGATCCCGGTTGGATCAGCCGCCCGTACACTGGTCACGTGCTGAAGGCCAACGATCCCTGCTGGTGCGGCAGCGGCCGCAAGTTCAAGCGCTGCCACCGCGACAGCCGTGAGGTGCTGCAGCCCGGGGTGATCAGCCCGATGCGCTCCGTGCCGTCGGACATCCCCCGCCCCGACTACGCCGAGACGGGCACCCCGGTGCGCTGGGACGAGCCGAGGGTGAAGTCCGCCGACGTGATCGAGCGGATGCGCCGCGCCGGCGCCGCCGCCGCAGAGATCCTCGAGCTGGGCGGCGCCGCCGTCGCCCCCGGCGTGACCACCGACGAGATCGACGCACTCGTGCACCAGGCCTACATCGACCGCGGCGGCTACCCGAGCACGCTCAACTACCGGGGTTATCCCAAGTCGCTGTGCACCTCGGTCAACGAGGTCATCTGCCACGGCATCCCCGACGACCGCCCGCTGCGTGAGGGCGACATCGTCAACCTCGACGTCACCATCTTCCTCGACGGGGTCCATGGCGACACCAACGCCACGTTCGCGGTCGGCACCATCGACGACGCCTCGAAGCGCCTCGTCGACGTCACCCGCGAGTGCCTCGACCTCGGCATGGCGGCGGTGCGCCCCGGTCGGCCGTTCAGCGACATCGGTCAGGCCATCGAGACCCACGCCCACCGTCACGGCTTCGAGGTGGTCCGGGCCTTCGTCGGCCACGGGATCGGCGAGCAGTTCCACACCGACCTGCAGATCCCGCATTACTTCGAGCCCCGGATGACCACCGAGATGGAGCCGGGCATGGTGTTCACCATCGAGCCGATGATCTCGATCGGGACCGGCAACCACCGGATCTGGGCCGACGACTGGACCGCCGTCACCGCCGACGGGAGCCGCACCGCGCAGTTCGAGCACACCGTGCTGGTCACCGGGACCGGGGTCGAGGTCCTCACCCTCGCCGGGGACCGCGAAGAGGTCGGGTGAACCACGAGCAGTTCACCGTCGCCGGTCTCCGGCTGAACGGTGTCGAGGTGCCGTTGCGCTACGGGCACCTGGTGGTGGTGCACAACGCCAACGCCACCGACGAGGACTGGGAGTGCCTGGCCTCGTCCACCGACGACGTGGCCCTCGAGCCGGCTCCCTACGACCTCCACGTCACCACCACCGAGGGCACCCGGCTCCGCGGCGACGCGGTGATGGTGCGCTCGGACGGGCGCAGCCACGTGTTCCGGGGCGTCGGGGTCCTGCTCCCGCTCTGAGGCGACGCCGGTCCTGCGCTACTCGACGCCGGTGAGGCGGTTGTTCACGTAGGTGAGCGTCACGGTGCCCGTGAGGCCGGTGGAGGTGGACCCGTCGCACACGATCGAACCGGTGGCGTCGGTGACGATCTGGACCCTCGGGCACTCGACGGTGACGGTCCCGCCGAGCTCGTCGGCGAGCACCTGCGCGGCCTGGTCGACCTCCTCGTCGGTGACGAGGAGCACGTCCTTGCCCGCCGCGATGTCGACGGTGCCCTCGTTGTCGGTCATCGTCACCTCGACGGGGAGCGACAGGCCCTCGGTCGTGACGGCGGTGCACTGGAACGTGCCCCCCGACTCGATCTCCACCTCGGAGGGGCAGCGCACCTCGCTCAGCGCCACGCTGACCTCGGCGAACAGCGAGTCGATCTCGTCCTGCAGCACGATCTCGTCGATGACGCTCGGCACCTCCGTGGTCGTCGTCGCCTCGGTGGTGGCCACCGAGACGACCTCGGGGGCATCACCCCCGCCCGAACACCCGGCCAGGAGCGCGAGCCCCGCGACGATCACGACTGCCCCACCAACGCTTCGCTTCACTGCGACCCTCCGCTCCGTTCGTGCCGTCCGCAACGACCCGGCCACCCTAGGTGATCGCCCCCGATCGGCGGGACGATCAGGGAACGATGGAGGGAGCGAACGGTTCGCCGGCTTCCCGCGTGGCCCCCAGCGCGATGTACCACTCGGTGCCGAAGGCCTCGGTGAAGACCTCGTCGGGCATGGCGAGGAAGAACGAGTCGGGTGCGATCTGGCTCTCGTGGGCCCGCATCGCGTCGCGCTTGCGATCGATCACCGAGGTCACGTCGACGGCGTGGGTGATCAGCGCCTCCGGGGAGCCGAACTCCTCCTCCGTGGCGCGGCGCATCCGGTCGGTCTCCTGCGCCGTCAGGCCCCCGGCCATCTCCTCACCCGCCGTCGGCCCCTCGGCGGCGTCGACGAGGTCGCGACCGAACTCCTCGCTGCGGGCCTCCATGGAACGCCGGATGTGGTCGCGGTTCATCGTCGACTGGAAGACCCGCTCCACCCCGGCCTTCTCGGCGGCCCGCACCCCCACCCGATGGACCTGGATGTGGTCGGGGTGCCCGTAGCCGCCGTGGTCGTCGTAGACGGTGAGCACGTCGGCGGCGACCTCCCGGAGCAACGACGCCAGGCGGTCCGACGCCTCCTCGACGTCGGCCTGCCAGAAGCACGTCGGATCGTCGTTCGTCGGCTCGCCCATCATCCCGGAGTCGCGGTAGCCGAGGAACTCGACGCGCCCCACCCCCAAGCGGTCGGCCGCCTCGTGGGTCTCGGCCACCCGGCGCTGCCACAGCTCCTCGCCCTCGGCGAGCACCCCCGGGACAGGCTCGCCGTGCTCGCCGCGGGTGCCGAGCACGAGGACCACGTCGTGGCCGGCGTCGGCGGCGAGGATCATGCTCCCGCCGGTGGCGATCGCCTCGTCGTCGGGATGGGCGTGGAAGCAGACGATCGTGGCCATGGGTGGACAAGCCTACGGGTGTCGGTCAGGCGATCGCCCCCGACGACCGGCGGGCGTCGATACCGGCACCGTCGAGGCCGGCCCACTCCGCCAGGACCTCGTCGGTGTGCTGGCCGGGGTGCGACGGTGGGCGGTCGATCGACGGGGGCGTCCGGGAGAACCGGGGCGCCGGCGCCGGCTGGGTGACCCCGGCGACCTCCACGAAGTTGCCGCGGGCCACGTTGTGGGGGTGGCCGGGCGCCTCGCCGAGGGAGAGGATCGGGGCGACGCAGGCATCGGTGCCGTCGAAGACCGCCGCCCACTCGTCCCGGGTGCGCGTGGCGATCACCGCGGCGAGACGCTCCTTCAGCACGGGCCACATGGCGCGGTCGTTCTGGCGGGCGAAGTCGGGGTCGTCGGCGAGCCCCGTCTTCTCGAGCAGCACCGCGTAGAACTGCGGCTCGATCGCCCCGACGGACAGGAAGCGGCCGTCGGCGCACTCGTACACCTCGTAGTAGTGGGCGCCCGTGTCGAGCATGTTGACCCCGCGCTCGTCGCTCCAGATCCCCATGGCCATGAAGCCGTGGATGAAGGTGGTGAGCGTGGCGGTCCCGTCGACCATCGCCGCGTCGATGACCTGGCCCTGCCCGGAGGTGCGCGCCTCGAGGAGCCCGCACGCCATCCCGAAGGCCAACAGCAGCCCCCCGCCACCGAAGTCCCCGAGGAGGTTCAGCGGGGGCTGGGGTCGCTCCCCGGGACGACCGATGGCCCCGAGCGCCCCCCCGATGGCGATGTAGTTCATGTCGTGGCCGGCCATGGGGGCCATCGGCCCGTGCTGACCCCAGCCCGTCATGCGGCCGTAGACGAGTCGGGGGTTGGCGGCGAGGCACACCTCCGGGCCCAGGCCGAGCCGCTCCATCACGCCCGGGCGGAAGCCCTCGATGAGCCCGTCGGCGTCGGCGAGCAGCTCGAGCACCGTGGCCACCCCGTCGGGATGCTTCAGGTCGACGCCCACCGAACGGCGACCCCGGTTCATGACGTCGCGGGGCGGCGCGGAGGGGTCGCCGCCCGTCACCGACGCCGCCCGGTCGACGCGGACGACGTCGGCTCCCATGTCCGAGAGCATCATGGCGGCGAACGGCCCCGGTCCGATGCCGGCGATCTCCAGGATCCTCACGCCAGAGAGCGGTCCCATCTCATCCTCCTGTGGTGGCGGCCCGGGCTGCGGCCCGACCGATCGGGTTCGTCAGGCGCCCGCGCGGGCGGCGAGGGCGGTCACGTGCTGGATGACCGACGCCCAGAAGTACCGCGGCAGGGTGTGACCGACGTCCTCGAGGAGGAGGAGCTCCGACCCCCGCAGGCACTCGGCGGTGCGTTCCCCTCCGCTCACGTGGATGAGTGGGTCGATCTCGCCGTGGATCACGAGCGCCGGGAGGTCGAGGCCACGCAGGCCCGCCGACCGGGCCGGCGACACCAGCACGGCGAGGAGCTGGCGGACCACGCCGTCGGGGTCGTAGCACCGGTCGTAGCTGAGCGACAGCCGCTCGCGGTCCCACTCCTCGTCGGCGTAGACGGGACCGGCGAGAAAGCGGCTCTGCTCGACACCGAGGGCGATGTTGGCCTCCCGCTCGGCCGGTGACGGCGCCAGCAGCATGGCGACCGCCTCGGCGTTGGGCTGGCCGACGTCCGGGTCGCCGGTGGTCGACGCGAACGACACGAGGGTGAGCGCCCGCTCGGGCCGGTCGATCGCCATCTGCTGGACGATCATCCCGCCCATCGACTCACCCATCAGATGGGCCCGCTCGACGCCGAGACGATCGAGGAGGCCCCACGCGTCGGCGGCCATGTCCGAGAGCAGGTACGGCGCGTCGACGGGACCGCTGAAGGCGGCGAGCAGCGCGCTCATCACGTCGATGCCGTGGTCGTCGACCTTGGTGGAGAGGCCGACGTCGCGGTTGTCGAAGCGCACGACGTGGAAGCCCCGGTCGACGAAGCCGTGGCAGAGGTCGGGGTGCCACGACACCATCTGCGCGCCCAGGCCGCGCACCAGCAACAAGGTGGGGTCCGCGGGGTCGCCGAAGGTCTCGTACTCGATCTCGATCCCGTTGGCGGCGGCTCGCATGGCCGGCATCCTCTCCGCCCCGACCGCGGGGGTCAAGGTGGGCCGGGGTCGACCGATAGCGTTGCGCCGGTGGAGCGGGTCGACCCACTGACGGGTGAACGGGCGTGGATCGTGGCCAGCCGTCAGGGCCGCCCGAACCTCCCGGCCGAGGGGTGCCCGTTCTGCCCCGGCGGGCTCGAGGCCCCCGAGGACTACGACGTCCGGTCCTTCCCGAACCGGTGGCCGCCGTTCACCGGGGACCGCGCCGAGATCGTGCTCTACACACCTCGACACGACGCCTCCTTCGCCGATCTCTCGCCCTCCGATGCGCGGCGGGTCGTGGACCTGTGGGCGGAACGCAGCGCGGCGCTCGGCGCCCGCCCCGACGTCGCCTACGTCCTCGTCTTCGAGAACCGGGGACCCGAGGTGGGGGCGACCATCGCCCACCCCCACGGCCAGATCTACGCCTTCGACACGGTGCCGCCCCGAGCGGTGACCGAGCTCGACGCCGGCGATGCCGAGGCGGCCCTCGGACCCGACGCCCCCGGCGACCGGTTGGTGGCCGAGGCGGCCGACGGCTGGCGGGCCTGGGTCCCATGGGCCGCGACCTGGCCCTACGAGCTCGTGGTCGCCCCCGAGCATCCCGTGCCCGACCTCCCGTCGCTCGGCGACCGGGGCCGCGACGCCCTCGGCACGCTGCTCGTCGACGTCATCGGACGCCTCGACCGGCTCTTCGATGCACCGATGCCGCTCATGCTCTGGTTCCACCAGCGGCCCTTCGACGGCGACGACTGGGCGCAGGCCTGGCTCCACGCCCACATCGCACCCATCCTCCGGGCCCCGGGCACCCCCCGCTACGTCGCTGCCGGCGAGCTGGGCAGCCAGGTCTGGTTCAACCCGGTCGAACCGTCGCGGGCGGCCGCCGACCTGCGCGACGCGTGACCGCTCCGGAGGTGGCGGCGTTCGCGCCGGGTCGGGTGAACCTGATGGGCGACCACACCGACTACGCAGGGGGCCTGGCCCTCCCGATGGCTGTCGACCTCGGGACCACCGTCCGGGGCTTCAGGACCGGCACACGGATCGAGCTGGCGTCGAGCGACCGTCCCGAACCGGTCGACCTCCCGCTGGTGGTCGACGATCCGACGGGTGTCGAACCCGAGTGGGGTCGCTACGTGGCGGGGGTGGTGGCCGAGGTCGCCCCGGCGACGGGGATCGTGGGGACCGTCCACTCCACGCTGCCCGTGGGGGCCGGCCTGTCGTCCAGCGCCGCCCTCGAGCTGTCCGTCGCCCTGGCCATCGGGTTCGACGGACCGGCCATGGCACTGGCGCGCCTCGGCCGGCGCGCCGAGCATCGGGCCTCGGGCGTGCCGTGCGGACTCATGGATCAGCTCGCCTCGGCCTGCGGCGTGGCCGGCCATGCCCTGCTCGTCGACTTCACCACGGAGACCTTCGTCCCGGTGGCCGTACCCGACGACCTCGAGGTGATCGTGGTGCACTCCGGCCAGCCGCGGGCATTGTCGGGGTCGGCCTACGCCGAGCGGCGGGCCTCGGTCGAGGCGGCCGCCGCCGAGGTGGGGCCCCTGGCCGAGGTCGGGGGACCGGACGTGGCCGCCCTCACCGATCCCACCCTGCGCAGGCGGGCCCGCCACGTGGTGACCGAGAACGAGCGCACCCGGGCCATGGCCGACGCCCTCACCAATGACGACGCCGGAGCCATCGGCGCAGTGATGTCGGCCAGCCATCGGAGCCTGCGCGACGACTTCGAGGTCTCGACCGACGCGCTGGACCGCGCCGTCGACGCGCTGGCGCGCACACCCGGCGTGCTCGGCGCCCGCCTCACCGGCGCAGGCTTCGGCGGCTGCGTCGTCGGTCTCGCCCGCCGCGGGGCGGTCACCGACCCGGACTCGATCACCGGCCGCGGCTGGATCGTGCGCCCGTCGGGGGGCGCCCACCGGCTGGACCGGTGAGCGTCACATCCGCCCGAGCAGCTCCGCCTTCTTGGTCTGGAACTCGTCCTCGGTGAGCACGCCCTGGTCGCGGAGACGGGCCAGGTGCTCGATCTGCTCGGGCACCGACTGCGCAGGGGTCGCGGCTGCCGCGGCCGCTGCTGCGGCGGCGTGGGCGGCGTTGATGCCCCCGGAGATCCGATCGGCGCCCTTGATCTCGTTGGCCTCGATCTGTTGGTAGATCTCGTTCTGGACGGCGTCGGGCTTGCGGATGTCCTCGAAGCGCTGGGACCCGGTCTCGGACGCCGACTCGATCTGGAGGTCGCCGAGGCCGAGCATCCGCTCGAAGATCCTCTGGTTGAAGAAGATCGTGTTGATGCGCTCGAGCGGGATCTCGATGCCGTTCTTGGCGATGACCCCGGACCGGTAGATCACGCGGTCCGAGGTGAGCACGAAGTGGGTGCTGATCCAGCGGACGTAGCGGTCGACGAACCATATGAGCGTGGCGACCACCAGGAGGGCGGCGAGGATCCGGACCGCGTCGGGCCAGCCGAGCGCGATCGCCACGAGCCCGAAGAGCACCGCCGCGCCGAGGCCGATGAGCGACTTGGCGATGAACCACCAGTGCGGATGGAGATCGAGGACCAGCTCCTCGTTGGCGTGCAGCACGTCCTGGGGGTAGGGCATGACGCGAACCGTACCTTCGCAGCCCAGCGCGGGGCTGTCCCATCCCGTGGCTACGGTCGCGTCGTGGACCCCGACGCCCTGCTCGACGGCCTGAACGAGGCCCAGCGCGCCGCCGTCACCTCGGGGGCGCGCCCCCTGTGCATCCTCGCCGGCGCGGGGTCGGGCAAGACACGGGTCCTCACCCGGCGCATCGCCTGGCGGGCGGCCACCGACGACCTCGACGCCCGCCACGTGCTGGCCCTCACCTTCACCCGCAAGGCGGCGGGCGAGCTGCGCTCGCGTCTGCGGGCGCTCGGGCTGCGCGACGAGATGGCGGCGGGCACGTTCCACGGCGTGGCGTACGCCCAGCTCCGCACCCGCTGGGCCGAGCGGGGCATCGAGCCGCCCACGCTCCTCGAACGCAAGGTGGGGTTCGTCGCCCGCCTCATGCCCTCCGGCCGGGCCCAGGTGCCGGCCCTCGACGTCGTCAGCGAGATCGAGTGGGCCAAGGCTCGCACCGTCCCCCCGGAGGGGTACGCCGAGGCCGCCGAGCGGGCCGGCCGCCGGCCGCCGATGGGCGGCGACGCCGTGGCGACGGTGTACGCCCGCTACGAGGAGGTCCGCCGCCAGCAGCGGATGGTCGACTTCGACGACCTGCTCCGGCTCTGCGCCCGCGACCTCCACCACGACGCCGCCTTCGCCGAAGTGCAGCGGTGGCGGTTCCAACACGTCTTCGTCGACGAGTTCCAGGACGTGAACCCGTTGCAGCAGGCGCTGCTCGACGCCTGGCTGGGCGACCGCCTCGACCTCTGCGTGGTCGGCGACCCCAACCAGGCCATCTACGCCTGGAACGGTGCCGACGCGCAGCTGCTCCGGCTGTTCCCCAAGCGGCACCCGAGCGCCGAGGTGATCCGGCTCACCACCAACTACCGGTCGAGCCCTCAGGTCCTCGCCGTCGCCAACGCCGTCCTCGTCGGCGGGGGGCGGGGGGTCGACCGGGACGGCGCGCTGACCGCCACCCGCCCGGAGGGCCCGGTCCCGGTCGTCACCCGCTTCGAGGACGACCGCGCCGAGGCCCGGGGCATCGCCAGGGCGGTGCGCGACGAACGCACCCCCGGGAGCCCCTGGTCGGCCCAGGCCGTCCTCGTGCGCACCAACGCACAGGTGGCGCTCCTCGAGGAGGCGCTCCACGAGGTGGGCATCCCGTTCCGGGTCCGCGGGGGCGCGGCGCTGCTCGACCAGCCCGAGATCAAGGTCGTGCTCCGCGACCTCTCGCGGCGCAACGACGCCTTCGCCGACGCCCTGGCCGACCTCGAGGCCGGGACGGCCGAGCCCGACGACGACGACGGCGACCGCGCCGAGGAACGACGGGCCAACCTCGCCGCGCTCGTGCGGCTCGGGCACGACTACGCGGCCATCGAGAGCGGCCCCACCGTCGTGGGCTTCCTCACCTGGTTGCGCGCCACCACCCGGGCCGACCAGCCCGACCGACAGGGCGACGCCGTCGAGATCGCCACCCTCCACGCCGCCAAGGGGCTCGAGTGGCCCGTCGTGCACCTCGCCGGGCTCGAGCAGGGCCTCGTGCCGATCGGCCACGCCCGCACCGCCGAGGCCCTGGCCGAGGAGCTCCGGCTCTTCTACGTGGGCCTCACCCGGGCCGAGCGCTCGCTGCGCCTCAGCTGGGCGGCCCAGCGCTCCTACGGCGCCCGGGTGATGAACCGTGAGGCGAGCAGCTACCTCGACACCGTCGTGGCGGCGGTGCAGGCGCTCCGTGACGGCGTCGACCCGGCCGAGGTGAGCCGAGGTGTCGCCCCGTCGCGCCCGACGCCGCCCGACGCACCACGCCGCCGAGGGGGTCGCTCACGTACGAGGCCCGACCTGCCCCGACCCCAGGGGGCGCCGGCGCCCGACGAGCTCGAGGGCGACGAGCGGGCGCTGTTCGACGCCCTCAAGGCGTGGCGCACCGGCAAGGCCCGGGCCGCAGCCATGCCGCCGTACGTGATCTGCAACGACCGCACCCTCCTCGAGATCGTCGACCGTCGGCCCCGGACGCCGACGGCCCTGCGAGCGGTGCACGGCCTCGGCGAGGTCAAGATCACCCGCTTCGGCGACGAGCTCCTCGAGCTGGTCGCGACCCACACCGACTCCTGAGCCACCATGGTCCGATGCAGTTCTCGTCCCGTCAGACCTACCGTCACGACGTCGACGACGTCGTCGACGCGTACGCCGACCCGTCCATGTACGTCGGACTGCCCGAGCTGCCCAAGATCGGCCGACCGGAGGTCCTCGACGAGCGCCGCACCGGCGATCTCGTCCACCTCGACATCCGCTACGCCTACACGGGCGACCTCCCGGGAGCGGCCCTGGCCGTCATCGACCCCGCCAAGCTCACGTGGATCCAGCGCACGACCGTCGACCTCTCGGGACGCACCACCACGCTCTCGCTGCTGCCCGACCACTATCCCGACCGGCTGCGCTGCGCCGGGACCTTCCACTTCTCCGGCCGGTCCGAGGTCGGCAGCCAACGGGCCGTCCAGGGGGACCTGAGGGTCAAGGTGATGGTCGTCGCGGGCCAGGTCGAGCGCGCCCTCGTCAGCGGCCTCGAGGAGTTCCTCGACGCCGAAGCGGCGGCCGTCGACGCCTGGATCGACGCGTTGGTCTAGGCCACCGCGCTCGCACCGGCCGCCAGGTCGAAGTCGACGACGACCGGCGCGTGGTCGCTCGGCTGCTTGCCCTTGCGGGCGTTGCGGTCGATGAGCACGGTCCGGGCCAACGGCGTGAGCGGCGCAGAGGTGAGGACCAGGTCGATGCGCATCCCCCGTCCCTGGTGGAAGTCGCCCCGCCGATAGTCCCACCACGAGAAGAGGCCGCCGGCGTCGTAGTGGTCGCGGAACACGTCTTCGAGCCCCCAGTCCTCGAGGCGCGCCAGGGCGGCGCGCTCGGCGGCGCTGACGTGGGTCGCGCCGACGAACGCGGCGGGATCGTGGACGTCACGGTCGTCGGGGGCGATGTTGAAGTCGCCGCACACCACGACCGGCGCCGCCGGGTCCTCGTGATCGTCGAGCGCCCGCCGCAGACGCTCGAGCCAGACGAGCTTGTAGGTGTAGTGGTCGTCGTCGAGCGCCCGGCCGTTCGGCACGTAGACGCAGGCGACGCGGACACCGCCGCAGGTCGCCCACAAGAGGCGCGCCTCGGGGTCCTCCTCGCCGTCGTCGTCCCAGCCGGCGCGCACGTCGGTGAGGCCGACCTTCGAGAGCACGGCCACGCCGTTCCATCGACCCTGCCCGTGGTGGGCGCAGTCGTAGCCCATCTCCCGGAACGTCAGGTCGGGGAAGGCCGCGTCGGCCAGCTTGGTCTCCTGGAGGCAGAGCACGTCGGGTTGGACCTCGGCGATCCACTCCTCGACCCGGGGCAGGCGGGCCTTCAGCGAGTTCACGTTCCAGGTGGCGAGGCGCACCCCCGCAGCCTAGGAGCCACCGGACGTGACATCCGTCGCCGCGCCCGGGGGTAGCGTCGCCCCGTCCCGTGGTTCGAGGAGCACCCGTGTCCGACTACGCACACCTCACCCGCATGCAGCGCTTCTGGTCGTGGATCGCGGTCCGACTCGGGAAGCACGCCGGCCTCGTCGCCCTCGTCGGGCTCCTCGCCACCCTCGTGCTCGGGTTCGGGATCACCAGGCTCGAGTTCGCCACCGGTCAGGACAGCTACCTCAACGCCGAGGACCAGGTCTTCCAGGACAACGTCGAGTACCAGGACCTCTTCGGCGGCCAGGCCGTCCTGGTGCTGTTCACGATGAACGACGGCTCGACCATCTCCGACCTCATGAGCGCGGAGAACCAGGCCGAGATGGACCGGATCCAGGCCGAGCTCAAGTCCCGCCCCGACCTGATCCAGGCGGTCGTCACGCCGAAGACGGCCCTCGACTGGACCGACCGGCTGCTACGCCTCACCCCCGAGGGCGAGGTGGCCGCCGTGCCGACGGAGTCGGCCGCCGGCATCGCCCTCCTCAACGCCACCACCGCCGAGACGGTCGACGGCGCACCGCAGTCGGCCGAGAGCGTGGCGGCGCGGACCGCGGACGCCGCGGCACAGCTCGGTCGGCTGGCGGCGATCCCCGAGGCCGACCGGACGATGGCCGACCCCGCGTGGGTCGACTTGCTCTTGTTCGACAACCAGGGCGAGATCCGCAAGGCGCAGGCGCCGGTGTTCACCGACGACACCCACGCCCAGATGGTCGTCCGCCTCGTGGGCAACGCGTCGCTGGAGGTGGAGGGGGCAGGCGGCACCTTCGTGCGCGACACCGTCGATGCCGCGGTCGAGGCGGGCGCCTTCCCCGAGGCGACGCTCACGGTCACCGGCGCGTCCTACCTCCTCCAGGACATCAATGACTACCTGCGGGGCGGCATGCTCCAACTCGGGGCCATCGCCCTGGTCGTGATGGCGATCATCCTGCTGGTGCTGTTCGACGTGCGATGGCGGCTGTTGCCGCTCGTCGTCATCGTCTTCGGCGTCACCTGGGCCTTCGGCCTGGCCGGCTATCTCGGCATCCCCCTCACCCTGGTCACCATCGCCGGGCTCCCCGTGATGATCGGGATCGGGATCGACTACGCGATCCAGATGCACGCGCGGGTCGAGGAGGAGGTCGTCATCGACCGCTCTCCCCACCCGATCCAGGAGACCGCGCGAGGCCTCTGCCCCGCGTTGGTTGTCGTGACGCTGGATGCGGTGTTCGCCTTCACCGCCCTGCGGTTCGCCAAGGTGCCCATGATCCGCGACTTCGGGCTGCTCCTGTCGGTCGGGATCGCGGTGATCTGCCTGGCCAGCATCATCATCCCCCTCTCGGTCCTCGGCATCCGGGAGTACCGGTCGCCGACGAAGCGGCGCGACTTCCGCGGCGGCCGTCTCGGCCGGCTCACGAGGTGGCTCGGCTCGCTGCCCCCGTGGACGGCTCCGGTGCTCGCCGGCTTCAGCATCGTCGTGTTCGTCGGCGGCCTCCTCGTGGAGGAGCGCCTCGAGCTGCAGAGCGATCCGGTCGAGTGGGTCGACCAGTCCTCACAGAGCATCCGCGACTTCCGAGAGGTCGAGGCACAGACCGGATCGAGCTCGGAGCTGGCCTTCTTCGTCCAGACGGCCCCCGAGGACGTCTTCGCCCAGGAGACGGTGAACTTCATCAGCGACTACGCCGACGACCTGCTCACCCGCTTCGGCGACGAGGTCCCGCCCGGAAAGATCAGCCCGGAGCTGCTCACCGCGACGAGCCTCGTCACGACCGTCGACTACGCGATCGCAGTGCCGGGTGCCGAGCGTGTGAACCCGGCGGCGTCCGACGTGGAGATCGCCTACGAGCTGGCCCCCGAGGACGTGAAGGCCTCGACGGTCAACCTCCCCGCGGGGGCCCAGAACCTCATCTTCCGCTACGGCGACCGCTCGCTGGAGGAGCGCCGGGCGACGGTCGAGGAGATCCGCGACACCGTGGCACCGCCCGAGGGCATCAAGGCGGTCCCCTCGGGCCTCGCCATCGTGGGCGTGGGCCTGCTCGAGAACCTGCAGGCCAACCGGATCCTGCTCACGTACCTCGCGCTGCTGTTCGTCGGGATCTACCTCACCATCCGGCTCCGCAGCCTGGTCCGCGCCCTGCTGTCGCTCGTGCCGGTCACGATCGCCGTGGGCGTGTCCGCCCTCGTGGCCTACGCCTTCGGGTGGAAGCTGAGCCCGATGACGGCCGTCGGAGGCCCGCTGGTGGTCGCCGTGTGCACCGAGTTCACGTCACTCATCCTCCTGCGCTACCTCGAGGAGCGGCGTCGTGGGCTGTGGCCCCGACAGGCGATCGACGTCGCGGCATCGCGGACGGGGCGGGCCTTCATCGTCTCGGGCCTGACCGCCATCACCGGGGTCCTGGTCATCGCCTTCTCGCCGCTCCCGCTGCTGCGCTACTTCGGCCTGGTGGTCGGCATGAACGTCGCGGTCGCGCTGCTCTCCGCCCTGGTGGTGCTGCCCCCGCTGCTCGTCTGGGCCGACAGGCGGGGGTGGGTGTCCAAGCGCGAGATGCCCGAAGACCTGCGCCGGGCCACCACCCCGGGGCTGGCCGGGATGTCCGAGGAGCAGGCGGTCGCCGAGGGGGTGGCCCCGGTCGCCGAGTGACCGGTCGGCCCGATCCGCCCTCCCGGGTCCGATCGGGTCGCTGGAGGGGCCCCGGGCGGGCCGGCCTGCCCCGGTAGGATCGGCGCCGTGGCCGAAGACTCCCCCCCGAAGATCGCGGGCCCGAACGCGTGGCTCGTCGACGAGATGTACGAGCAGTTCCTGAACGACCCCACCTCGGTGAGCGAGTCGTGGCAGGACTTCTTCCAGGACTACCGATCTGCCGGACCCACGCCCAAGGCCGCGGCGAGCCCCACGACGACCCCCGCGGCGGCCCCGTCGACGACTCCAGCGGCACAGGCGGCGCAGGCCGCACCGGCGGCAGCGCCGGCCCCGTCGGCTGCGGCGACCGCACCCGAGTCGCTCGCCGGGGAGCCGCTCCGGGGCGCGGCGGCGCGGATCGTCACCAACATGGAGTCCAGCCTCGCCGTCCCGACCGCCACCAGCTTCCGCGAGGTCCCCGCCAAGCTGCTCGAGGTCAACCGCAAGATCATCAACGGCTACCTGGGCCGGACCCGCGGCGGCAAGGTGAGCTTCACCCACCTCATCGGCTTCGCCGTGGTGCGCGCCATCGCCGAGACGACCCCGGTCATGAACTCGTCGTACCTCGAGGGGCCCGACGGCAAGCCCCGCGTGGTTCGCAACGACCACATCGGCCTCGGCATCGCCGTGGACCTCGAGAAGTCCGACGGCAGCCGGTCGCTGCTCGTGCCGTGCATCAAGGATGCCGACACGCTCGACTTCGCCGGCTTCCACGCCGCCTACGAGGACCTCATCCGCAAGGTCCGCTCGAACAAGCTCGCCCCCGACGACTTCGCCGGCGTGACCGTCAGCCTCACGAACCCCGGCACGATCGGAACCGTCCAGTCGGTCCCGCGCCTCATGCCCGGTCAGGGCCTGATCGTCGGCGTGGGCAGCCTCGCCTACCCCACCGAGTTCCAGGGCGCCGACCCGGCCACCCTCGCCGACCTCGGCATGTCGAAGATCATGACGATCTCCTCGACGTACGACCACCGCATCATCCAGGGCGCCGAATCCGGGCTGTTCCTGAAGCGGGTCCACGAGCTGTTGATGGGCGAGAACGACTTCTACGAGCACGTCTTCCGCTCGGTGGGCGTGCCCTACGAGTCGGTCGAGTGGCGCCGAGACGTCAACCCCGTCGACCGCGAAGCCTCGATGCTCGACAAGCAGATGCAGGTGCAACAGCTCGTCAACATGCACCGGGTCCGGGGGCACCTCATCGCCGACCTCGACCCGCTCTCGAGCGAGGAGCCCCACCTCCACGCCGAGCTCGACCCCGCCACCTACGGCCTCACCATCTGGGACCTCGACCGGGAGTTCTTCACCGGCGGGATCGCCGGCCGCACCCGCATGAAGCTCGACGACATGCTCCACGTGCTGCGCGACGCCTACTGCCGCACCATCGGCATCGAGTACATGCACATCCAGGAGCCGGCCGAGAAGCGATGGATCCAGGAGCACGTCGAAGGGGTCTCGGTCGAGGTGGGCGCCGACGAGAAGCGCCACATCCTCGGTCGGCTCAACGCCGCCGAGGCCCTCGAGAAGTTCCTCGCCACCAAGTACGTCGGCCAGAAGCGGTTCGGGCTCGACGGCGCGGAGGCGGTGATCCCCCTCCTCGACGCCGTCCTCGCCGAGGCGGCCGATGCGCACATGCAGGCCGCCGTGCTCGGGATGGCCCACCGCGGCCGGCTCAACGTGTTGGTGAACATCGTGGGCAAGAGCTACCAGCAGCTCTTCAACGAGTTCGAGGGGAACATCGACCCCGAGTCCATCCAGGGCTCCGGCGACGTGAAGTACCACCTCGGCCAGACCGGGAAGTTCGAGAGTCGGCGGGGCAACACGATCAGCGTGGAGCTGGCCGCCAACCCGTCCCACCTCGAAGCGGTGGACCCTGTCGTCGTGGGCATGGCCCGGGCGAAGATGGACCTCATCGAGCCGCCGGGCAACTACCCCGTGCTGCCCGTGCTGGTCCACGGCGACGCCGCCTTCGCCGGCCAGGGCGTCGTGGCCGAGACGCTGAACCTCAGCGACATCAAGGGCTACCGGGTCGGCGGCACGATCCACGTCATCATCAACAACCAGCTGGGGTTCACCACGCCCCCGACGGCGGCTCGCTCGTCGGAGTACCCGACCGACGTGGCCAAGATGGTCCAGGCGCCGATCTTCCACGTCAACGGCGACGACCCCGAGGCGGTGGTGAGGGTGGCCGGGCTCGCCTTCGCCTATCGCCAGGCGTTCCACAAGGACGTCGTGATCGACATGGTCTGCTACCGCCGCCACGGGCACAACGAGGGCGACGACCCGAGCTACACCCAGCCGCTCATGTACCGGCGCATCGACGCCCGCCGAACGGTCCGCAAGCTCTACACCGAACTGCTCGTCAAGAAGGGCGACATCTCCGTGGAGGAGGCCGAGGCCGCCCTCGACGACTTCCAGCAGCGGTTGCAGAGCGCCCTCGACGAGACCCGGTCCCAACAGCCCACCCCGGTCGTCGCCGACGCTCCGGAGCGGGTGTACATGGGTGTGCGGCCCCAGGTCGACACCGGCGTGTCGAAGGCCGACCTCGACGAGGTCTTCGCCGCCATCGACCACGTACCCGACGGGTTCACCGTCCACCCGAAGCTGGCTCGCCAGTTCGACGCACGGCGGTCGATGTACGGCGAGGGCGAGATCGACTGGGCCCTCGGGGAGGCTCTGGCCTTCGGCACCCTGCTCCACGAGGGAACGTCGGTCCGGGTGGCCGGGGAGGACAGCCGGCGCGGCACCTTCTCCCACCGCCACGCCGCGCTCGTCGACCACGACACGGGCGAGGAGATCGTCCCGCTCGCCGGCGCAGCGCGCGACGGCGCCAAGTTCTGGATCTACGACTCGCTCCTGTCGGAGTTCGCGGCGCTCGGGTTCGAGTACGGGTACTCGGTGGAGAACAAGGACGCGCTGGTCGTGTGGGAGGCGCAGTTCGGCGACTTCATGAACGGCGCGCAGGTCATCATCGACCAGTTCGTCGTCGCCGCCGAGGACAAGTGGGACCAGACCTCCGGACTCGTCCTGTTGTTGCCCCACGGCTACGAGGGTCAGGGGCCCGAGCACTCCTCGGCGCGCATCGAGCGGTTCCTCACCCTTTCGGCCGGCGACAACATCCAGGTCTGCAACGCGACCACGGCGGCGCAGTTCTTCCACCTCCTGCGCCGTCAGATGCATCGCGACGTGCGCAAGCCGCTCGTCGTCTTCACGCCGAAGTCCGGGCTACGGGCCAAGACCAGCCGTTCGCCGGTCAGCGACTTCGTCCAGGGCTCCTTCCAGGAGATCCTCGACGATCCCCGCATCGAGGACCCCGCTGCGGTGCGTCGCGTCGTCCTGGCCTCGGGCAAGATCGCCGTCGAAGCCCAGGCCGAGCGCGACGAGCGCGGTGCGCCGGTGGCCGTGGCCCGCGTCGAGCAGCTCTATCCGTGGCCCTACGAGGGCGTGGCCCGGGTGCTGGACCGCTACCCCAACGCCCGCGAGCTGTGGTGGCTCCAGGAGGAGCCCGAGAACATGGGCCCCTGGAACAACGTCAAGGGTCGGATGTACGAGGCCCACGAGGACACCCACGAGATCCACCGCGTGAGCCGGCCCGAGTCGGCCAGCCCGGCCACGGGGGCGTCGAGCATCCACCATGCCGAGGTGCGCAGCCTCTGGGACCACACGTTCGGCGGGCTCGACTAGCCGAGCAGGTCCTCGGCCACCGCCTTCCAGAGCTCGGTGGAGAGCCGCAGCGACTCGGTGTCGACTCGTTCGTCGTCACCGTGGAACATCGACCCGTAGTCCTCGAAGGTGAGGTGCTCGCTGAAGAGGCCGAAGCCGTAGGCGGTGCTGCCCATCCGACGGAAGAACCGGGCGTCGGTGGCGCCGACGGTGAGGAAGGGCACCGTCTCCGAGCCCGGGTACCACCGCTGGGTCAGCTCCGAGAGGGAGTGCCACAGCGGGGTGTCGACCGGTGAGGCGCTGGAGGGATCGGACTTGTGAGGGGTGTAGGTGACGCGTTCGGCCAGGTCGCCGAGCGCCTCGAAGAGCTGATCCCGGGCATCGTCCTCGGTCTGACCGGGGAGCGTGCGGATGTCGACCTGCAGGTCGACGGTGTCGGGGATCACGTTGATCTTCGTGCCGCCCTCGATGACGGTGGGGGCGAAGGTGGTGTGCGTGCAGGCGTGGAACTGACGGGCCATCCCGGTCGGGAGGCCGGTCAGCATGTCGTCGAGGCCGTCCTCGGAGAGCAACGGACCGGTGATCTCCTCCGGGTAGCCCATCGAGGAGATGAAGCGACGCCACGTGTCGTGGATCATCGTCTCGGGGCGGTACTCGTGGAGCCGGCGAACGACCTCGGCGGCGGTCACGAGTGCGTTGTCGGTGCGGTACGGCTGGGATCCGTGGCCGGGAGTGCCCCCGATGCGGATGGTTCCCCACAACGAGCCCTTCTCCCCCACGATGACCGGCAACTTGGTCCCGGTCGGACTGGGCAGCGGGATCCCCCCGGACTCGGTGATGACGTAGTCGGCGCGAACGGCGTCGAGGTGGTGCCGGACGAGGTGATCGGCGCCGTAGGCGCCGTCCTGCTCCTCGTCGGCGACGGCGAGGTAGACGAGTGTGCCCTCGGGGCGGAACCCGCTGCGGGCCAGCTGCCGCACGGCGACCGCCATGGACGACGTGAGGTTCAACATGTCGATGGCACCGCGACCCCAGACCTCGCCGTCGACGAGCTCACCGCCGAAGGGGTCGTGGCGCCAGCGCGGCGAGTTGGCCGGCACGACGTCGGTGTGCCCCATCAGCAGGAGCGTGGGAGCCTCCGGGTCACGACCTTCGATCCGGGCGACGAGGCTCGTGCGACCCGGGGCGGCGGTGTAGGCCTCGAGGTCGAGTCCCGGACCTTCGAGGTAGGTGGCGAGGAGGTCGGCGCTGCGTTGCTCCTGGCCTGACCCGACCGTGCCGTCGTTCACGCAGGCGTTGCGGATGAGGGCCTGGAGGAGCTCGGTGCACTCGCCCTCGACTCCGGTCGGCATGGCACTCACGCCCGGCAGCGTAGGCTGAGGCCTTCATCACGTCGTGGAGCGGCTCCGAACCTCCCGACCGTGCCCCAACCTCGACCGGCAGCCCCTTCTCGGGAACGGTGCGACGGGGGTGGGCGGGTCGGACGGGGTTGGTGGTGCTCCCGGTCGCCCGTCCGGGCACCGAAGCCCCGCGTGCAGCGGGCCAACAGAAGAGTCGAACCCCCAACATGATCCGATCCCACGTGGTCGTCGATGGCTCGAACATCGCGACCGAAGGGCGCACGACGCCCAGCCTCCGCCAGCTCGACGACGCCGTGAAGGCGTTCCTCGACGAGCACCCGGTGGAGACGCTCACCGTCGTCGTCGACGCGACGTTCCCGAACCGCATCGACCCCTCGGAGCGCCCCGAGTACGAGGAGGCGATCCTCGCCGGCGAACTGGTGACCCCGCCGGCCGGCGCGATCGGCCGCGGCGATGCCTTCATCCTGCAGATCGCCGAGAAGGTCGGGGCGACGGTCCTCTCCAACGACTCGTTCCAGGAGCTGCACCCCACCCACCCGTGGGTCTTCGAGGAGGGCCGCCTGATCGGCGGGAAGCCCGTCCCCGGCGTCGGGTGGGTCTTCCTCCTGCGCACGCCCGTGCGCGGGCCGGTCAGCCGCCGGGCGGTCCGGGAGGCCAAGGACCGGGGAAGGGACACCGGCGATCGGGCCACGGCGGCTTCCGGCGACCGGGCCACGGCGGCTTCCGACGGCCGCCGCCAGGGTCGCGGGCGCGGGTCCGCGAAGAGCACGAGGGGCGCGACGACCCCGTCGGCGGCCAAGGGGAGGAAGCCGCCGCCGCCGACCGGGGACTCGGGCCCGAAGCGCTCGCGGACGTCCCGCAAGCCCTCCGAGCCGCTCAACGAGGCGCTGCCCTTCATCGAGTTCGTCGCCTCCCACCCCGTGGGCAGCACCCTCGAGGGCGAGGTCCTGGAGTTCTCGTCCCACGGCGCGTACGTGTCCGCCGGCGGGGCCCGTTGCTACGTGCCGCTCAAGCTGATGGGCAACCCCGCGCCGCGCGCCGCGCGCGACGTGATGGTCGTCGGCGAACGACGGCTCTTCGCCGTCCACTCGGTCGACGCGCCTCATCGAGGCGTCGATCTGGCCCTCGTGGCGACGGGTCCTCGACCCGTCGGCCCACCCCGACCGGACGCCTCGGAGCGAGAAGATTCGCCGGCGCAGCAACATCGAACTCGGGCGGCTGACGGCCGTGGCGAGAAAGTGAGTCACAAAACAAACGTGGTCTCGGGGGACGACGACACCGGGGGAACCGCGCTCGGTGTTGACGCGCTTGGTACAACATACGGAGCCGAACGACCCGCCGAGGAGGCGATGGTGACCCCAGCAGCGAAGAAGTCCCCAGCCAAGAAGACCGCGGCGAAGTCGACCGCCAAGAAGGCACCGGCCAAGAAGGCCCCCGCCAAGAAGACGGCAAAGAAGGCCCCCGCCCGCAAGGCCCCCGCCAAGAAGGCACCGGCCCGCAAGGCCCCCGCCAAGAAGGCACCGGCCAAGAAGGCCCCCGCCAAGAAGACGGCGAAGAAGGCCCCCGCCAAGAAGACCGCCACCCGCCGGCGCTGACACCACCCCCGGTCGGTCCTTCGATGCCCCGCCCCGTGCGGGGCATCGTCGCGCCCGGGCCCGTGACCGGGCCCCTGGCACCATCGGTAACCTCGCCCCCATGAGCGCCCAATTCATCTTCACGATGCGCAAGGTGAGTCGGTTCCACCCGCCGGACCGCGAGGTGCTCAAGGACATCAGCTTGTCCTTCTACCCCGGGGCGAAGATCGGGGTCATCGGCGCGAACGGGTCCGGCAAGTCGTCGCTGCTCAGGATCATGGCGGGCCTCGACGACGGCTACACCGGCGAGGCCCGACTCAGCCCGGGGTTCACCGTCGGCCTCCTCGAACAGGAGCCCCACCTGGACCCCGCCAAGGACGTGATGGGCAACGTCATGGACGGTCTCGGCGAGACCGCCACGCTCCTCGAGCGCTACGACGCCGTCCTCGCGAAGTGGGCCGATCCCGAGGCCGACTACGAGAAGCTCGGCGAAGAGCAGGCCGACCTCGAGGCGAAGATCGAGGCCAGCGGTGCGTGGGACCTGAAGCGGACGATCGAGATCGCGATGGACGCACTCCGGCTGCCGCCGGGTGAGGCCGACGTGACACCGCTCTCGGGTGGCGAGCGGCGCCGGGTGGCGCTCTGCCGACTCCTCCTGAGCCGGCCCGATCTCCTCCTCCTCGATGAGCCGACCAACCACCTCGATGCCGAGTCGGTGGCCTGGCTCGAGCGATTCCTCCGCGACTACGAGGGGACGGTCGTGGCCATCACCCACGACCGGTACTTCCTCGACAACGTGGCCCGCTGGATCCTCGAGCTCGACCACGGCCGGGGCATCCCCTTCGAGGGCAACTACACGAGCTGGCTCGAGCAGAAGCAGGAGCGCCTCCGCCAGGAGGAGAAGGCCGAGTCGTCGCGGGCCCGCACCCTGGCCCACGAGCTCGAGTGGGTGCGGATGGCCCCGAAGGCCCGCCAGGCCAAGGGCCGGGCCCGACTCAGCGCCTACGAGCAGCTGCTCGCCGAGAGCCAGGCCGCCCAGGGCTCGGGCGACAAGCTGGAGATCTTCGTCCCCTCCGGTGACCGCCTGGGCGATCAGGTGATCGAGGCCGAGCACCTCGCCAAGGGATTCGGCGACAAGCTGTTGATCGAGGACCTCACCTTCTCGCTGCCCCGGGCCGGCATCGTCGGTGTGATCGGCCCCAACGGCGCCGGGAAGACGACCTTGTTCCGCATGCTGACCGGCCAAGAGCCGCCGGATGCCGGTCGACTCACCATCGGCCCGACCGTGAACCTGGCCTACGTCGACCAGAGCCGCGACATCCTCGACGACGACAAGACGGTCTACGAGGAGATCACCGACGGACAGGAGACGGTCCGACTCGGACCCCGGGAGATGAACGGTCGGGCCTACGTCGCGTCGTTCAACTTCAAGGGCAGCGACCAGCAGAAGCCCGTCGGCGTCCTCTCCGGCGGCGAGCGCAACCGGGTCCACCTGGCGAAGGTGTTGGCACGGGGCGGCAACGTGTTGCTGCTCGACGAGCCCACCAACGACCTCGACGTCGACACCCTCCGCGCCCTCGAGGACGGCCTCGACGCCTTCGCCGGCTGCGCCGTCGTCATCAGCCACGACCGCTGGTTCCTCGATCGTGTCGCCACCCACGTGCTGGCCTTCGAGGGGGACTCGCAGGTTCGCTGGTTCGAGGGGAACTTCACCGAGTACGAGGAGTTCCGGCACAAGGAGCTCGGGGCGGAGGCCGACCAACCCCACCGGATCAAGTACAAGCCGCTGTCCCGCTGACGGCCGGGCCGGCGGCCCGACCGTCGCTCCCCCGTCACGTCGACGTCGGTCGGCTCAGCTCAACACCTCGTAGGACGGGTCGGTGCGACCGCGGCGACCGGTGGCTGTCGACCCGTCGGTGAGCGCCGACGCCGGGCTCTCGACGACGCGCTGGAGGTCGTCGACGTAGCGCCGATGGTCGATCGCCCAGACCCCGTCGCGACACGACCACCGGTCGACGTAGCGCCCCCGACCCTCCAGGTCGCGCACCACACCGTCGTTCGCCGGCCAGCGCAGCCAGACGGAGACATAGCACTCGCTGGCGGCCGTGCCGGCGGCCACATCGACGTCGACCAGCACGTTCGTCACCACGTGGGAGTGACGGGCGAACCCCTCGTGGGTCGGCCACACCCAGTCGAGGAAGCCCGACCCGGTGCCCTGGTAGAGGGGCTCGTAGTCGGCGGTGCCCCCGGGATGCCACACCGACTCGGCGAGCGCCCGGTCCATCCGGTCGAGCCCCCGGCAATAGCGATGGAGCACCGCCGTGACAGCCTGCACGGCCTCCACCTCTGCGAGGCGGGACCCCACCTCGTCGAATCGATCGCCGTCGCCGGTCTCCGTCGTCGTGGCCACGTGCCACCCCCGTTCGTCGTCCCCGACAGTCCATCACGACGCGCCCGCGGCGGCCCTCCATCAGGAGCGCGGCCCGGTGACCCTGTCGAGGAGGGCCAGGACCCGGGCCGCCATGTGGTCGACGTCGCCGTCGGACGGCACCAGCCTCAGTTCGGGGTCCACGGGCGCCTCGTAGGGGTCGTCGATGCCCGTCATCCCCGAGAGGGTGCCGGCCCGGGCCTTGGCGTAGAGGCCCTTGGGGTCACGCTGCTCGCACAGCTCGAGCGGCGTGTCGACGAACACCTCGACGAACGCCAACCCTGCGGCGGCGTGCGCCGCCCGGGCCCGCTCCCGACCGGCCCGATAGGGCGAGATCAGGGGAACGAGCGCCACGATGCCGGCGTCGGCGAACAGCCGCGCCACCTCCGAAGCCCGACGGACGTTCTCGTCGCGGTCCTGCGCCGAGAAGCCGAGATCGCCGTTCAGCCCGTGACGGAGGTTGTCGCCGTCTAGGAGGTAGGCGGCCCGTCCCCGGGCGAGCAGGTGACGCTCGACGGCGACGGCGACCGACGACTTCCCCGAGCCCGAGAGGCCGGTGAACCAGACCGTCGCCCCGCCGAGGGCGGTCGCCGACCACCGGTCGGCGCGATCCACTTCACCGGCGTGCCACACCACGTCGGGGCTGCGGCCCGCGGCGCCCGAGGTGCTCACGCCTGTGTCGGGCCCAGGATCATTCCCGCGCCGACGGTGGCGTTGGTGGCCTCGTCGATGAGGATGAAGCTGCCGGTGTCGCGGTTGCGGCGGTAGTCGTCGAAGAACAACGGGGCGGTGGTGCGCAGCGAGACCCGCCCGATCTCGTTGAGGGTGAGCTCGCCGGCCTCGTGGTCGCGATGCAGCGTGTTGACGTCGAGGCGGTAGTGCAGGTCCTTGACGAGCGCCCGCGCCGAGCGCGTGGTGTGCTTCAACGCCAGCTTGGACCCGGTGCGCAGCGCCGAGGACTCGCTCATCCAACAGACCATGGCGTCGATGTCCTGACCGACCTGCGGGCGGTTGTGGGCGCGGCAGATCATGTCGCCCCGCGAGACGTCGATGTCGTCGGTCAGTCGGATGCTCACCGACATGGGCGCGTAGGCCTCGGGGACCGCGCCGTCGGCGGTGTCGATGGCGGCGATGGTGCTGCTGAAGCCGGAGGGCAGCACGACGACCTCATCGCCCTGCTTGAACACCCCACCGGCCACGGTGCCCGCATACCCGCGGTAGTCGTGGTGTGCGCCGCTCATGGGGCGCAGCACGTACTGCACGGGGAACCGGGCGTCGATGAGGTTGCGGTCCGAGGAGATGAAGACCTGCTCGAGGTGGTGGAGCAGCGACGACCCCTCGTACCACGGCATGTGCTCGCTGCGGTGCACGACGTTGTCACCGTTGAGGGCCGAGATGGGGATCGAGGTGAGGTCGGTGATGTCGAGCTTGGTGGCGAAGGCCCGGAACTCGTCGCAGATCCGGTCGAAGACACCTTGGTCGTAGCCGACGAGGTCCATCTTGTTGACGCACAGCACGAGGTGGGGGACCCGGAGGAGCGACGCCAGGAAGGCATGCCGGCGGGACTGCTCGACGAGGCCGTGGCGGGCGTCGACGAGCACGAGCGTCAGGTCGGCCGTGGAGCAGCCCGTGACCATGTTGCGCGTGTACTGGATGTGGCCGGGGGTGTCGGCGATGATGAACTTGCGGCGCGGGGTGGCGAAGTAGCGGTAGGCCACGTCGATGGTGATGCCCTGTTCGCGCTCGGCGCGGAGCCCGTCGGTGAGAAGGGCCAGGTTGGTGTACTCGTCGCCGCGCTGGCGGCTGGTGGCCTCGACCGACTCGAGCTGGTCCTCGAAGATCGCCTTCGAGTCGTACAGCAGGCGACCGATGAGGGTCGACTTGCCGTCGTCGACCGAGCCGGCGGTGGCGAAGCGGAGCAGCTCGGCCATCAGAAGTAACCCTCCTTCTTGCGGTCTTCCATGGCCGCCTCAGAGGAACGATCGTCGGCCCGGGTGGCGCCCCGCTCGGTGAGCCTCGTCGCGGCGACCTCGGCGATGACCTCCTCCACCGTGGCGGCCGCCGACTCGACGGCACCGGTGCAGGTGGCGTCGCCGACCGTGCGGTAGCGGACCTGCATCTCGACGACCTCCTCGTCGTCGGCCACGGTGACGAACGGGCTCACGGCCAACCACATGCCGTCACGGCGGAACACCTCGCGCCGGTGGGCGTAGTAGATGGGGGCCAGGTCGATGCCCTGGTCGGCGACGTACTGCCAGATGTCGAGCTCGGTCCAGTTGGACAGCGGGAACACCCGGATGTGCTCGCCCGGCTTGTGGCGGCCGTTGTAGAGGCTCCACAGCTCGGGGCGCTGGTTCTTCGGGTCCCACTGGCCGAAGTCGTCGCGGAACGAAAAGACCCGCTCCTTGGCCCGGGCCTTCTCCTCGTCGCGCCGTCCACCGCCGAACACGGCGTCGAAGCGGTGCTCCTCGATGGCGTCGAGCAGGGTGGTGGTCTGGAGGCGGTTGCGGCTCGCCCGGGGACCCGTCTCGTCCACCACCCGCCCCTGGCGGATCGACTCCTCCACCGACGCCACGACGAGGCGGACGCCGGTCTTCTCGACCAGCTCGTCGATGTACTCGTAGACCTCCGGGAGGTTGTGGCCGGTGTCGACGTGCATCACGGGGAAGGGCAGCGCACACGGGGCGAAGGCTTTGATGGCCACGTGCAGCATCACCACGGAGTCCTTGCCGCCCGAGAAGAGCAGCACCGGGCGCTCGAACTCGGCCGCGACCTCGCGGAAGATGTGGATCGACTCGGCTTCCAGCGCGGCGAGATGGGACAGCTCGTAGTCCATGGCGGCCTTAGGGTACGGGTGTGGACGGAATTCCTGACCTTAGTGCTCGACAATCAGCGGGCGAGCCGGGGTCACCCCCCGACCCGCACGACGACCACCAGCTTGCCAGCCGCCTGGCCACGGCCGCCGGGGAGCTCCTGGTGACGCTGCGCGTCGAGCTGGACGCCGCCGGCACGGGCGAGCGGGCCATCAAGGACGAGGGCGATCGCCGCAGCCACGAGTGGCTGATGGACGAGCTGCGCCGGGCCCGCCCCGACGACGCCGTGCTCTCCGAGGAGGGCAAGGACGACCAGGCCCGTCTCGCCGAATCGCGCGTGTGGATCGTCGACCCGGTCGACGGCACGCGGGAGTACGGCGAGGGCCGCACCGACTGGGCGGTGCACGTGGCGCTGGCCGTCGAGGGCGTGCCCGCCGCCGGCGCAGTGGCCCTCCCCGGGCTGGGGCTGACCCTTTCCACCGAGCCGCCCGCGGTGCTCCCCGATCGCGACCCGGCCAGGCCGGTGCGCCTCGTCGTGAGCCGCAGCCGTCCGCCCGCGCTGGCCACGACCGTGGCCGACACGCTGGGTGGCGTGCTCGTGCCGATGGGCTCTGCGGGGGCGAAGGCCATGGCGGTCGTTCGGGGTGAGGCCGACGTGTACGTGCACGGTGGCGGCCAGTACGAGTGGGACAACTGCGCGCCGGCCGCGGTGGCCCTCGCCGCAGGCCTGCACGCCTCGCGCCTCGACGGCGGTCCGCTGCGCTACAACAACCCCGACCCCTACCTCCCGGACCTGGTGATCTGTCGCCCGGAGCTGGCCGACGCCGTGCTGGCGGCCGTCGCGGGGGCCGGCCTCGAACCGGCCTGATCCCGCCCGGACCGGGGATCACGGGACGAGCGCGACAGTCACGGCCCGGCCGGGGGATGCACGGGGGTGCTCCGTACACTCGGAGCCGATGGCTTCTCCCCCCACCGCCGCCTCGTCCACCGCCGCCTCGTCCTCCGCACCCTCCCCGGTCGCCGACGGCCCTGCCTCCGCCCCGGCCGACCTCGCCATCGGTGCCTTCTCCGACGACCCGCCGTGGATCGTCGAGCCCGCCGCGATGCCATGGCGGGAGGGTGTCGACGGGGTGCGCTGGGTGGTCCGGGCGCAGCTCCCCGACCTGATCCGACCCCGCCGGCTCCCCCGGGGCCGGCGGGTGTTCAGCGTCGTGGCCCACCTCGGGCGGGCCCTCGGGGGCTGGTACCTCCTCGACCGCGGCCGCGACCGGAGCCGCCTGGGACTGTCACGTCGCCTGCGAGTGGCCGCCGAGCACCTCGGGCCGACCTACATCAAGCTGGGGCAGATCATCTCCTCCGGCGAGGGCCTGTTCCCCGAGGAACTGGTCTGGGAGTTCAAGAAGTGCCGCGACCAGGTACCCGCCCAGCCCTTCAGCGACGTCCGGGCCATCGTCGAGAGCGATCTCGGACGACCCCTCGAGGACGTGTTCTCGTCGTTCGACCGCACCCCGCTGGCCGCGGCGTCGATCGCCCAGGTCCACGCCGCCACCCTGCGCACCGGCGAGGACGTGGTCGTCAAGGTCCAGCGGGCCACGGTGGGCCACCTCGTCCACGCCGACCTCGAGGTCATGGCCTGGTTGGCCCCGTTCCTCGTCGGGCGCATCCCCGTCTCGGCGCTCGCCAACCCACCGGCGCTGGTCGAGCTGTTCGCCGAGACGATCACCGAGGAGCTCGACTTCCGCCTCGAGGCCCAGAACATGCTCGACGTCGCCGAGAGCTTCGTGAAGCTCGGCCAGCGGGGCTACGTCGTGCCCCGCCCGCACCCCGAGCTGGTCACCCCGCGCGTGCTGGTGATGGAGCGGCTCGACGGCTTCAACTTCGACGACGTCGTCGGGATGAAGGACGCAGGGGTCGACACCCACGAGGTCGTGCGCACCGGGATGATCGGGTTCATGGAGGGCGCCCTGATCCACGGGATCTTCCATGGCGACCTCCACGGCGGGAACCTGTTCGTCCTCCCCGACGGCCGCACCGCGCTGCTCGACTTCGGGATCACGGCCAGGATGGGCGACGTCCAGCGCCTGGCCTTCCTCCGGCTGCTGCTGGGGGCCACCACCAACGACGTCCGGGTGCAGCTCGCCGCGCTCCGCGACCTCGGCGCCCTGCCGCCCGACACCGACCTCGAGCAGGTCATCGTCGATCTCGACCTCGAGGGCCCGCCGCTCGACCCCACGCAGATGAGCCCCGAGGAGATGATCCACGAGATCCAGAAGGTGGTGAAGCTGCTGCTCGGCTACGGCGCCCGCATGCCCAAGGAGCTCATGCTCTACGTCAAGAACCTGGTGTTCCTCGACGGTGCCATCGCCCGCCTCGCCCCCGACCTCGACCTCTTCGCCGAGATCGCCAACATCTCGATGTACTTCGCCCAGACCCACGGCGAGCGCATCTTCGCCGACATCGGCGTCGATCCCACCGCGGTCGACTTCGACTTCAGTGGCGTCAAGGCCGGCTTCGGCGTCGACCCCAACCTCGAGCGGCTCACCTACCGGGAGCTGCGCGAACGCCGTGAGCTGATCACGAAGCGCATGTCCGGTCACGAGGTCGACTGAGCCCCTCCCGGACGGTCAGGTCGACGCCGCCCCGAGCCGTGCGTAGAAGGCCTCGTTGAAGCCGCCGAGCCCGGGCAGGGCGGTGTTCTCCAGCTGCAGCACCTCGCCGGTCTCGATCAGTTCGACCGAGACCCCGTCGAGGTGGCCGGCGCCGGTCGGGAGGATGCGCACGGCATCGCGCCGCCACACGGTGGGGGCGCCCTTCACCTTCAGGCCGCGGCCCTTGGGCTTGTAGGCGAACACGTACACCGAGGTCGCGGTCAGGGCCACGGCGGCGTGGGGCGGGAGGCCGCCGGCCCGATCCTTCTCACCCTTGCCCTTGATCATGGCTGCGAGTGGTGAGGCGAAGTAGAGGGCCTCGGTGCCCATCCGCCCGCCCCGACTGAGCATCGCCACGGCCTCGATCGGCTCGGGGACCTCCTTCTGCAGGGACTCGGCGTAGATCCGGTTGTACTTCGCGACGTCGGCCATCGCCACAGTGAACCATCATGCGGAGTGCACCGACCGGAGGATCCGGTACCCCTGGCTCCCCTACCCTCTGTCGGTCATGCGCCTCGTGATCGCCCGCTGCTCCGTCGACTACCAGGGACGGCTGGCGGCGCACCTCCCGAACGCGACCCGGCTGATCATGGTGAAGGCCGACGGCTGCGTGGCCATCCACGCCGACGGCGGCGCCTACAAGCCGCTCAACTGGATGAACGCCCCCAACCGCCTCGTCGAAGAGGAGGGCCGGTGGGTGGTCACCAACCCCAAGGGGGAGACGCTCACCATCACCCTCGACGAGGTGCTGCACGACTCCGCCCACGAGCTCGGCGTCGACCCCGGGCTCCAGAAGGACGGCGTCGAGGCCCACCTGCAGGAGCTGCTCGCCGCCGATCCGACGACGATCGGCGATGGCCTGGTGCTGGTGCGACGGGAGTTCCCCACCGACATGGGCCCGGTCGACCTGCTCTGCCGGGACGCGGACGGCAACGCCATCGCCGTCGAGGTGAAGCGTCGGGGCGACATCGACGGGGTGGAGCAGCTCG
Organism: Acidimicrobiales bacterium; assembly: GCA_025455885.1. Classification (NCBI taxonomy): domain Bacteria; kingdom Bacillati; phylum Actinomycetota; class Acidimicrobiia; order Acidimicrobiales; species Acidimicrobiales bacterium. The sequence goes on along the minus strand of JALOLR010000003.1, from coordinate 44,377 downwards.
CCCGGTACCTCGAACGACTCGACCGCGACCCCAACCTGCGCCCGGTGCGCGGCGTGTTCGTGGCGCAGGCGATTACCAGGCAGTCCCGCGTACTTGCGGCATCCAGGGGAATCGACTGCGTCGAGATCGACTACGACGAACTGCGCGGTATTGAATCGAAGGTCCTCAAACTGTTCTGAGAACCATCCCCTACCGGCACTTCGGTGACGGTCTCGGCGCGGGAACTGCAGACGATTCCACCCGGATCGGAGCCGTGCACCGGGGTCGGCACCGCTGACGACGCTCTATCCCGCCGCGGCGCCCGCTCCCGAGACCCTTCGAAGGTGCGAGAAGTTGATGGCCCACAGCAGGCCTGTCGCCAGTGGAAGCTCCACCCCCTCGACGATGTCGACCGGGTAGCGACGCTTCAGCGGCAGGTCCCTCAGGTCCATCCTCGCGATGGGTTCGTCCCCGTCGAGAACGGTGTAGATCTGCTTCAGGGCACCGGACTTGACGACGACCCACTCGGCACCGCTGGCCAGCGTGAGTTCCATGTGCTTCTTGCTCAGCACCGAGTTCATCTGCGCACGATGTCGGAGCGTCGCGCTGAGGGCAGACGGACCGAACCAGGGCCCACGCCACACCACGACCCTTCACGGCGATCACCGAGACCGGCTGATGAGCCCCGCACTCAGGCTGGTACAGGTTGCCTACCCACGGGTCTCGAACGCGGCGAGCTGGTCGCCGCCGGGCTCGACGACGTCGCCGGACTTGAGGATCTTCACCAGGGCGACGATGCCGACAACGATCGCGATGTACAGGAGGAACCCGCTGGGGTTCGCCGGCTTGTCCGTCAGGTTCAACACCGAGTGGTCCTGGATGAACACCGAGTAGTCCCAGATTGCGTGCAGCGCCATCGTGACGATCAGCGTGCCGGAGAGCCGTCGCACGACGTAGTAGGTGAGCCCGACGCCGAACGCGAAGAACATCTGCTGCAGCGTGCCGGGCACGCTCTGACCGAACAGCGCATTGGGCGCGTGCAGCACTGCGAAGATCGCGCCAGAGAACACCCACACCCACTTCTCGTGCATCGAACCGCGTCCACCGACGATCGCGAGGCCACGGGTCAGCAGCTCCTCGGAGAAGCCGACGAACAGGGTGCCGATGGCCAACCAGGCCGCGTAGGTGGCGACACCTTCGATCTCGCCCCACTTCGTGGACGCCAGGTTCCCGATGGCGCCGAGCAGCAGCAGCGCCGGAATCACCCACATCCAACCGCTACCGACTTTGCGAGGCTCGTGGATCGCGGGCTTCCACCAGCCCAGGAACGTCGTGACCACGACCAGGTAGACAGCACCGAGTCCGACAGCCAGGACCACACCCTTCTGGACGTTCTCGACGGTGTCGCCGACCTCGTCGTAGTCCAGCCCGGTTACGGCCCACACGGTGAACACCACGACCATGTAGCCGACGATCGCGACGATCGCGGACAGAGGAGACGGCTTGATGCGCATACGGGCCTCGATCTGCTGCTGTCGATGGATCCGGTGACGACCGAACAACAGCCACCACGAAACGAGGCGCTGGGCAACGCCAGATGGGCAAGGTACCGGATCGACATTCAGCTGCCACGTTTGCCGGCCCCACGCGACCAACCCACCCGCCAGTTGGGCACCGCCCCATATCGCCGGTTAACAGCCCGTCGCGGCCTGGAGGGTTCGACAAGCTTCGGCCATGCGGGCCGGCGACAACGTGGCGACCCGACGCCGGAAGGTCTCTCTCTTGATCGTGTGGATGTTGTCGAAGTTGACGACACTGCTCGTCGGGACGCCGTCAGCCTCGGTCAACACCAGTTCCGACGCGAGGCCCCGACGGGTTCGCGTGAGTGCGGCCACGACGACCGCGCCGATCCTGTCCGCCACTGGATTCCTTGTCAGCACCAGCACAGGCCGATCTCCTCCCGGCGTCGCCGCGAACCACACCTCACCCCGCTGCATCAGCCCACTCCGACCAGTCCTCTGCCGGTCCCCACTCGGCGATGTCGGCAAGGGCCGCCTCACCCGGCTGCAACGGTGAGGCCTCCCAGCGGTCGCTGTCCCCTTCGGAAGCGAGACGATCGAGGTGGCGACGAAGCGCCTCGCGCAGAAGCTCGGAGCGGTCGACCCCGAGTGCCTCGGCCCATCGTTGCACTTCGGTTGCGTCATGGGCATCGACGCGGAAGCTGAGCATTGTCATACGAGTATGATATTGATGTATGACGGTCCGGGGCAACCGTCCGGAAACGCCGAACGCGCGCCGATCAACGACAATCGAGGGAGCTGATTGCCCAGTCCATCGAGCCCCAGGCCAAGGTGCTGGCCGACGCCCGCGACATCGCCTGCGTGGAGGTCGACCACGACGAGCTCCGCGGCATCGAGTCGGCGATGCTCAGGTTGTTCTGACACGAGCCGGCGCCGGGGCGGAATGGAAACCCGACCAGATCGGTCATATATTGCCGCCCCGTGGATCTGTTCGTCGTCGCCCTCGCCGGGTTCCTCGCCGCACTCGTCGACGGCGCCCTGGGCATGGGCTTCGGGCCGACCAGCTCGAGCATCCTGCTCGGCACCGGGCTGGCCCCCGCCTCGGTGTCCACCACGGTCAACATCGCCAAGGTCTTCTCCGGCCTGGCCTCGGCGATCTCGCACTGGCGGTTCCGCAACATCGACCACCGGCTGGTGGTCCGGCTGGCCCTCCCGGGATGCGCGGGAGCCGTCCTCGGCGTCACCGTGCTGTCGAACGTCGACGCCGAGACGCTGCGCCCGGTGCTGGCCGTGCTGTTGACCCTGATCGGCATGCGCATCCTCTGGCGCTTCAGCCGGCGCACGACCATCCGGCCCGAGGAGTTCGAGGACCTCGCCCACGACCCCGACGCCATGCCCGACTTCGACAGCCGCGGCACCGAGGTGGTGGCCGCCGCCGGCGGGATCACCAACGGCCTCATCGGGGCCTGGGGGCCCGTCGTCACCCCGTTCCTGATGCACCGCGACCTGCCACCCCGCTTCGCGGTCGGGTCGGTGAACACCGCCGAGGTGGCCGTGGCCGTGGTCTCGGCCGCCTCGTTGATCGCCGCGCTGGGCAGCGGCGGCCTGGACCTCGGGGTGGTGGCCGCCATGCTCGTCGGCGGCATGCTGGGCGCGCCGGTGGCGGCCTGGCTGGTGCGCCGGATGGCCCCCCGACCGATGGGTGTGGCCGTCGGCGGCCTCCTCCTCCTCACCAACGCGAGGGAGCTGGCCGGGTGGGCCGACCTCGGCGCCGCCCGCTGGTTCCTCTACGGAGCGGCGATCGCCGCGGTCGCCGTCGCGGCACTCCGGCCCCGACTCGGCGACGCATGGGCCCGACGGATCGCACCCGACGCGCCCCCGGCGCCCACCGCCGCGACGTCGGACGAGGCCTGAGCTCGCAGCTCCGACGCGACGACCGCGGTAGGGAGGGTCCGAGCTGCTCCGACCGCTGCCATCGCGGGACGCGGCACGTGACGATCGGCGCAGCGCAGCTTCCTGTGGTCTGGGATGCTTTGGCGGTGAACAGCCTGCCGACGGGCACCGTGACATTCCTGTTCACCGATGTCGAGGGGTCGACGCGGCGGTGGCAGGACGAGCCGGAGTCGATGCGGGCGTTGTTGGTCGAGCACGACGCGATCCTCGGCGCGGTGATCGAGAAGCACCACGGTCACCTGTTCAAGCACACCGGTGACGGGGTGGCTGCGGTGTTCGCGTCAGCATCCGACGCGGTCGACGCGGCGGTCGACGCCCAGACACGTCTGGCCGATGTGTTGCCGGTGCGGATGGGCCTGCACACCGGTGAGGCCGAGCTCCGCGACGGGGACTACTTCGGGTCGACCCTGAACCGGTGCGCCCGGGTGATGGGGGTGGCCCACGGCGGTCAGGTGGTGTGCAGTGCCGCCACCGCGGAACTAGTGCGTGGTCGCGACGACCTGCGCGACCTCGGTGAGCACCGGCTACGCGATCTCGCTCACCCGGAGCACGTGTTCCAGGTCGGGGGCGGGGAGTTCCCGGCGTTGCGGTCGTTGGAGAACTACGCGACGAACCTGCCGTTGCAGGCGTCGTCGTTCATCGGCCGCGAGGGCGACATCGCCGACATCGGCGGCCTGTTGGGCGAGCAGCCGTGTGTGACCCTCACCGGGGTGGGTGGGGTCGGCAAGACCCGCCTGGCCATCGAGGTCGGCGCCGACGTGCTCCCCCATTACGCCGACGGGGTGTGGCTGGTGGAGCTGGCCCCGGTCGCCCACGACGAGATGGTGCTGCCCACGATCGCCGAAGTGCTGGGCGTGGCCGCCCAGACCGGCGAGCCATTGATCACGACCCTGGTCGGTCGGCTGAAGACCAAGCAGTTGCTGGTCATCATCGACAACTGCGAGCACCTCCTCTCGCCCGTGGCTCGTTTCGTGGACCGTCTGGCCGCGGCGGCGCCGGGGGTGCGGGTGCTGGCCACCAGCCGCGAGCCTCTCGGTGTCGCCGCCGAGCGGGTGCGATCCGTGCCCCCGCTGGCCGAGGGCACCGAGTCGGTCGAGCTGTTCGTCGACCGGGCCACCCAGGCCGGCGCCACCTTCGACGACAGCCAACTCACCGCTGTGGCCGCCATCTGTGTCCGTCTCGACGGGATCCCCCTGGCCATCGAGCTCGCTGCGGCCCGGGCGCGGATGATGGCCCCCACTCAGATCCTGGAACGCCTCGACGAGCGCTTCCGCCTCCTCACCGGCGGGGGTCGCACCGCGGTGGAACGCCACCGCACCCTCCAGGCCACCGTGGCCTGGTCCTACGACCTGCTCGAGGACACCGAGCAGTTGGTGTTCCAACGCCTGTCGACCCTGGCCGGGACGTTCGACCTCGACGCCGGCGAGGCCATCGCCGCCGGCGGGACCGTGGAGGACTTCGAGGTCCTCGACGCGCTCGGACACCTGGTCGACAAGTCGATGGTCGTGGCAGCGACGGGGGCGATGACCACCCGCTACCGGCTGTTGGAGACGCTGCGCCAGTTCGCCGCCGACCGCCTCGTCGAGCGACCCGACGCCGACGAGGTCCGCGACCGACACGCCACCTACTGGTGCGACCGGGCCGTCACCCTCGGACGAGCGACCGGCGGCACCGACCAGAACGCGGTGCTCGACGCCATCGACGTCGACATCGACAACTACCGCAGCGCCTTCGCTCACCTCCTGACCACCGGACGGGTGAACGACGCCGCCCGCAGCGTGCTCGCCCTCAGCGCCTACTGGCAGATCCGCCGCAGTCGCGAAGGACTGGGCTGGTTCCACCAGCTCCTCGACGACCCCGACCTCGACCCCCGCCGCCGGATGCGAGCCCTCGCCGACGCCGCCAACGCCGAGACGAACGTCGGCGACGCAACCGTCGCAGAGCGCCACGCCATCGAAGCCGTCGACCTCGCGGAGACTGCCGGCGTCGACCCCCCCGGGGTGGCCTTCCTCGCGCTCGTCCGCGTCGCCCAGAACCGCATGGACCCGGCGGACTTCCGGAGCTGGTCGGAACGCGGTCACCGGGTCGCAGCGGACAGCGGCAACCGCTATCTCGAGCTGCTCCTCGAAACCCAGAGAGGCTCTCTCGAAGGAGCTTGGGATACCGCCGAGCTGCTCGAGCTCTACGAACGACTCCAGCGCGACGTCCTCGACCACGGTGACCCGCTGCTCATCGCCTTGGCGGAAGGGTCGTATGCCGCGGTCCTCTGGCGCGACGGCCAGATCGACCGGGCCCGTCACCTGGCCCGCTCGGCCCTCGGTCCCGGCCGGGTCGCCGGGTCTCTCGCCCTGGTCTCCACCCACATCTGGGCCTCTGCGATCGACCTCCTCTCCGGCGTCCCCGATAGCGAGGCGACCGACCTCACCGAGGGACTGCGCGTCGCCCATGACGAAGGTCAGACCAACCTCCTCTACATCTGCATGAACATCTGCGCCGCCCGCGCCGCTCGGAACGACGCCCTCGAGACCACCGCCGTGTTGCTCGCCGGCGGCACCCACCAAGCAGACCAGCTCGGCCTCGGACGGGGCAACACGCTGGGCGACGAGTGCCGAGCCCGGGCCCAGGCGGCCGTCGACGCCCACCCCGGCGACCTCACCGCCGCACGACGCCGCGGCGAGGCGATGACCGTCGACGAGCTCGTCGACGTCGCCCTCGGCGCCCTCGCCTGAAACCGAGCCGCGCCGGTCCGTCGGTCAGATCGGCACGTCTCGGATCACTTCGGTGCGGGCGGGGCGAGGCCAGCCCGCGCTCGACCGTGACCTCCTGAACCGGGAAGCCCCGGCAACGCGCTCAGCCGGTGCGGTCGGCGCCGAACATGTCGGCGTTGGGACGGGCCGTGGCCAACAGCTCCTCGACCAGGGGTCCGATGGCGGTCGGGTCGAGCGTCGGGGGGACCTCCGGTCCCCGGTGCCAACCCTCGGCGATCGCCAGCTGGCGACCGGTCACGTCGAAGACCCGCCCGGTGACGTGGGCCGACTCGGTGGACGCCAGCCAGGTGGCGATCGAGGCGATCCACTTCGGCGACAACTGCTCCTTCACCTCGTCGGTGGCCTGACCCATGCCCAGGCCCTCGGTGAGGCGGGTGAGCGCCGCCGGGGCGATGCAGTTGACGGTGACGCCGTAGCGGGCCAGCTCGTCGGCGGCGATGATCGTGAAGGTGGCGATGCCGGCCTTGGCGGCGCCGTAGTTGGTCTGACCGACGTTGCCGTAGATCCCCGACGGCGAGGACGTGTTGATGAGCCGGCCCTGCACCTCCTCGCCGGCCTTGGCGCGATCGCGCCAGTGCGCGGCCGCGAAGTGGGAGGGCCCGGCAGTGCCCTTGAGGTGCACCTTGATGACGGCGTCCCACTCGGCCTCGCTCATGTTGGCGAGCATGCGGTCGCGCAGGATCCCGGCGTTGTTGATCACGACGTCGAGACGACCGTAGGTGTCGACGGCCTGGGCGACGAAGCGCTCGGCGCCGCTCCACTCGCTGATGTCGTCGGTGTTGGCCACCGCGTCGCCCCCGGCGGCGAGGATCTCCTCGACCACCTGCTGGGCCGGCCCGGCATCGGTGCCGGTGCCGTCGGCGGCACCGCCCACGTCGTTGACCACGACCTTGGCCCCGTGCTCGGCCAGCATCAGGGCGTGCTCGCGGCCGATGCCCCGGCCGGCCCCCGTGACGATGCAGATGCGGTCCTCGCAGAGCCGGGCCATGGCGGTGTCCCCCTGGTGACGTGTCGGACGGCGACGACGGGCGGGCCCGTGCGCCGGAACAGGGATCTTGGCACGATCCCGTTCCCCCGCCGCACTGGCCTACCGACCAGTCGGTAGACTGATCCCGTGCCTCCCACCGACGTCGTGACACCTGCCGCCGGGTCGCCCGTGTCCGGACCCGACGACACCCCGGACCGGTCCGAGCCCCCGACCTCCGACGAGACCCGCCGAGGATCGCTCAAGCCGGTGATCGACGTGATCCCGCCGGAGGCCTACGAGAACCCGACGTGGAAGGGCCTCGCTTACTTCGCGCGCGACGCCGTCATCTACGGCGCCGTCGTGGCCGGGCTGATCCTGACGAACAACCCCTTCTTCCTCGTCGCGCTGTGGGTGCTCTCGGCGATGGTGATCTCCGGGCTCTTCATCGTGGCCCACGACGCCGCCCACGGCGCCCTGTTCCGGAACAAGCGCCTCAACCGGGTCATCGGCACCGTCGCGATGCTGCCGTCGTGGCACGTCTACGAGGGCTGGGTCCTCGGCCACAACCGCATCCATCACGCCTACACGGTGCGCCAGGGCTTCGACTTCGTGTGGCACCCCTACACGCCCGAGCAGTACGCCGCGATGTCGCCGCTCGCCAAGGCCCGCCACCGCTTCGAGTGGTCGTGGATCGGCGCCGGCGCCTACTACCTGCGCGAGGTGTGGTGGCACAAGATGATCGTCGGCGCCCCACCGGCCCGCTGGGCCGCGGCGGTCCGGCGCGACCGCATCCTGGTGTGGACCTTCGTCGCCGTCGCGTCGGTGCTCCTCGGCGCACTCGGCTGGGCGATGTACGACTCGGCGGCGGGCGCCGCATGGATGGTCGTCAAGGTGCTGGTGGTGCCGTTCCTGGCCTTCACCTACGTCATCGCCACGTTCGTCCACGTCCACCACGTGCAGCCGGGCATCCGTTGGTGGAAGCGCCGGGAATGGACGAAGTTCAAGGGCCAGATGGAGGGCACCACCGTGCTGCGGGCCCGCTTCGGCCTCAACTTCTTCTTCCACTGGATCATGGTCCACGTCCCCCACCACGTGGACATGCGCATCCCCATGTACAACCTCGAGCTGGCCACCGACGCCATCGAGGAGGCCTTCCCCGGCACCGTGCACGACGCGCCCCTCCGCTTCCGGGACTTCGTCGCCAACACGCGTCGCTGCCAGCTCTACGACTTCGACGCGGGGCGCTGGCTCACCTATCGCGAGGCCGCGACCCGGCCCACGCCGAGCGACGCCACCGCCACCGCCACCTGAGTCCTAGGCGTCGTCCTCGTCGAGGTCCGGGGGGCCCTCCGGACCCCAGTCGTAGCCGAGGGCGTCGAGCCACCGGGCGATCTCGGGCACCCGCCACGACACCGACGAGCCGTCGTGCCCGGGTGCGTCGAACCCCACCAGCACCGTCGCCTTCTCCAGGGTGCGGGGATCGGCTGCCGAGGTGGTCACCGACGTGACGGCCGCCCGGGGGAGGCGGAAGACCTTGCGCGGCGCCCAGGTCACGAAGACCATCGCGTCGGCACCGAGGGCCAGCACGCCCTGGCCCCGCAGGCCGCCGGCCTCCTCGGGCTCGGAGCCGAAACCCACCGCCTTCGGCTCGAGGAGCAGCACCGACTCCCGCCCACCGAGCTCCTCGCGGGCCTGGGCGATGGCGGCGTCACCTCGCTTGGCGAGCAGCGGGTTGAACGCCAGCGCGGCGATCACCAGGACGACGACGACGACGATGGCGACGATGACCAACGGGCTCATGGAGGACCTCGACAGCGACGGGGCTCCCGGTGACCGGGCGGCGGGGCGCCCACAGGTTGGCAGGCCCACCCACCGGCGACGGGGACCCGACCCGGGACGCCTCGAAGGCCACTACCGTCGGCGACCGTGGTGAGCATGACACCCGAGCGGTTCGAGGAGCTGGTCGCCGACGCCCTCGACGCCCTCCCGCCGGCGCTCGGCAGGATGATGGACAACGTGATCGTCGTCGTCGAGGACGACCACCACGAGGGCCTCCTCGGGCTCTACGAAGGGATCCCCCTCACCGAGCGCGAGCAGTACGGGGTGGGCTGGGGTGAGTTGCCGATGCCCGACCGGATCACCGTCTTCCGCCTCCCCATCTGCCGACTGGCCCGCGACGAGGACGAGGTGGTGGAGGAGGTGCTGGTCACCGTCGTGCACGAGGTCGCGCACCACTTCGGGATCGACGACGACCGACTGGTGGAGCTGGGCTGGGACTGAGCGGCGCTCAGCCCTTGCGCTTCCCCTTGCCCTTGGAGCTCGGCACGCCCTGACCGTCGTCGCCGTGCTTGGACTGGTGGCGATGGGCCGCCATCGCACCACCCACGATCCCCGCCTGGTTGAGCAGCTCGGCCGGCACGACCTCGGTCCGACACGTCAGCAGGGGCACGAAGTGCTCCGCCTTCTTGGCGACGCCGCCGCCGATGATGAAGAGGTCCGGCCAGAAGAGGCTCTCGACGAGATGGAGATACTCGTCGACGCGAGCGGCCCACTCCTCCCAGCTCAGCTCGAGCCGCTCGCGCACCGAGTTCGCCGCCCACTGCTCGGCCCCGCCCCCGCGCAGCGGGAGGTGACCGAGCTCGGTGTTGGGCACGAGCCGACCGTCGATGACGAGCGCCGTCCCGATCCCGGTGCCGAGGGTCACCGTGATCACCAACCCCGGCTGACCGTGCCCGGCGCCGAACGCCGCCTCGGCCTCACCCGCGGCGTCGGCGTCGTTCACCACGCTCACCGGGCACCCGCTGGCCTCGGCGAACAGCCCCGCGGCGTGCAGGCCGATCCAGCCGTCATCGAGGTTGGCGGCCGTGTGCACCGACCCTCCCTTGGTGACCCCCGGGAAGGTGCAGCCGATGGGCCCGTCCCACTCGAAGTGCCGGGCCACCTCGCCGACGATGCCGGCCACGGCCTCGGGGGTGGCGGGCTGCGGCGTGAGGAGACGGAGACGGTCGGTGAGCAGCCGGCCCCGCTTCGTGTCGACCACCGCCCCCTTGATGCCGGTCCCCCCGATGTCGATGCCCAGTGCCTTCATGGCCGCGGAGTCTGACACGCTCGACGGACGCGGGGTCGAACGGCGCCCGTGACGCGGCCCGAGGTTTCCGACCAAGGACCCTGGGCGACAACCGACTGCGGTCCTATCGTTCGACCCATGGGCGACGCCGTCCGCATCGACGATCCCTTCACGGTGGCCACCCGCCACTGGCACCGGGTCGACGACGGTCGGCTCCAGTGCGACGTGTGCCCCCGGGCCTGCAAGCTCCACGACGGCCAACGGGGAGTGTGCTTCGTGCGGGGGCGGGCCGGCGACGAGGTGGTATTGACGAGCTACGGGCGCTCGAGCGGGTACTGCGTGGACCCGATCGAGAAGAAGCCCCTGAACCACTTCCTGCCCGGCACCTCGGTGCTGAGCTTCGGCACCGCCGGGTGCAACCTCGCCTGTCGCTTCTGCCAGAACTGGGACATCTCGAAGTCCAAGGAGACCGACCGCCTCTCCGACGCCGCGCCGCCGGAGGCGATCGCCGCCGCCGCGCTCGAGCTGGGGTGCGCCAGCGTGGCGTTCACCTACAACGACCCGGTCGTCTTCCTCGAGTACGCCGTCGACACCGCGGCCGCCTGCCGCGACCAGGGCGTCCGCTCGGTCGCCGTGTCGGCCGGCTACGTCAACGACCGGGCCCGCCGGGAGCTCTTCGACGCCGTCGACGCCGCCAACATCGACCTGAAGGGCTTCACCGAGGACTTCTACCGCCATGTCGCCATGGGTGCCCTGGCGCCGGTGCTCGACACGCTCGAGTACATCCGCCACGGCACCGACGCCTGGCTGGAGATCACGACGCTGCTCATCCCCGACCACAACGACGGTGACGACGAGCTCGACGCGATGACCCGCTGGATCGCCGAGCACCTCGGCCCGGACGTGCCGCTGCACTTCAGCGCCTTCCACCCGGACTTCAAGATGCGCGACGTCGGGTCGACCCCTGCGTCGACCCTGAGCAGAGCGCGGCGGATCGCCGTGGACAACGGTCTGCGCTACGTCTACACGGGCAACGTGCACGACGCCGAGGGCGACACCACCTGGTGCCCCTCGTGCGGGCAGGGCGTCATCGAGCGCGACTGGTACGAGATGCGCAGCTGGAAGCTCACCGGCGACGGGCACTGCCGGGCCTGCGGGGCACCGGTGGCCGGCGTCTTCGACGGGCCCCCGGGCGAATGGGGGGCGCGGCGGGTCCCGGTGGAACTGAAGCACGGGCGGGTACGGCGACGATGAGCGCCTCGGTGCGACCGCCCGCGGTCGCCGGGCTCTTCTACCCCGGGGACCCGGTCGCCCTGGCCGCCGAGGTCGACGAGGACCTGCGCGTCGCCCGTCGGGCGGGGGACGCCGGGGACGCCGCGCCGGGGCCGCCCCCCAAGGCGCTCGTCGTCCCCCATGCCGGCTACGTGTACTCCGGCCCGGTGGCCGCCTCCGGTTACGCGCTGCTCGGCGGATCGGCGATCGAACGCGTCGTGCTCCTCGGCCCCGCTCACCGGGTCCCCGTCGAGGGCATGGCCGTGCCCGGCGTGGGCGGGTTCGCCACCCCGCTGGGCGTGGTCCCGGTCGACGGCGATGCCCTCCGTCGGGCGCTGACCTGTCGAGGGGTCGTGACCGACGACGACGCCCACGCCGAGGAGCACAGCCTCGAGGTGCACCTCCCGTTCCTCCAGCGGGTGCTCGGGCCCGACGGCTGGGCCGTGCTGCCGGTGGTGGTCGGACGGACCACCGACGACGCCGTCGCCCATCTCCTCGACGAGCTCTGGGGCGGCCCGGAGACCCTGGTGGTCGTCAGCACCGACCTGAGCCACTACCACGACGCCGTCACCGCCGCCCGCCTCGACGCGGCGACGGCCGGGGTGATCGTGGCGGGGGACGAGCGGCGCCTCGACCCGTCCGCCGCCTGTGGTGCCCACCCGTTGCGGGGCCTGCTCGTCGCGGCGCGGCGCCACGGCCTGCGGGTGCGCCTCCTCGACCTGCGCAACTCGGCCGACACGGCCGGCGGACCCGATCGGGTCGTGGGGTACGGCGCGTTCGCCGTCGGATGAACGACGCCGGCGGTCGCGAGCTGGGCCCCGACGAGAGGCGGTGGCTGCTCGACCTGGCCCGCCGCACCGTCGCCGAGGGGCTCGCCGGCCGCTCCCCGGACGAACTGGACCCGTCGACGGTGCCGCCGCCCCTTGCGACACCGGGCGCGGCCTTCGTCACCCTGCGTCGCGACGGCCGGCTCCTCGGCTGCATCGGCTCCATCTCCCCCCACCGTTCGCTGGCCGACGACGTGGCCGCCCACGCCTACGACGCGGCGTTCCGCGACCCCCGCCTGCCCGCCGTCACCGACGCCGACGCCGCGGCGATGACCGTCGAGATCTCGGTCCTCGGACCCCTCGAACGGCTCCCCGTGCGCTCGCGCCGCGAGCTGGCCGCGGCGCTGCGCCCGGGCGTCGACGGGCTCTGGATCACCAGCCGGGAGGGTCGGGGAACGTTCCTGCCGTCGGTCTGGGCCCAGACCGACGGGGTCGACGACTTCCTCGACCGCCTCTGGGCCAAGGCCGGCCTCCGCGACAGGCGGTGGCCCCCCGACCTCGAGATCGACCGCTACACGGTCGAGGAGTTCGAGGACGGGCCGGAGCCCGGGGAGCCTCCGGCCCGCAACTCTCGGTAGCGCCGGATCAACGCGCTCGTCGAGCCATCGTGGGCGAGATCGGGCTCGGTCGGGGCGGTGAGCTCCGGGATGATGACCTGGGCGAGCTTCTTGCCCAGCTCGACCCCCCACTGGTCGAAGCTGTTGATCCCCCAGATCGCGCCCTGCACGAACGTCTTGTGCTCGTAGAGCGCGATGAGCTGGCCGAGGGTCGAGGGGGTGAGGGCCGGCAGGAGGATCGACGTCGAGGGCCGGTTGCCCGGGAAGGTCCGGGCGCTGACGAGCTCGGGGGCCACACCCTCGGCGGCGACCTCCTCGGCGGTGCGGCCGAAGGCGAGGGCCTCGGGCTGGGCGAAGAAGTTGGCCATGAACACGTCCTGGTGGCCGTCGACCTCGTGGGGGGCGTGCGCCAGCCCGATCACGTCGCAGGGGATCAACCGCGTGCCCTGGTGGATGAGTTGGTAGAAGGCGTGCTGGCCGTTGGTACCCGGCTGGCCCCAGACGATCTCGCCGGTTCCGGCCGTGACCGGTCGACCCCAACGGTCGACGGACTTGCCGTTGCTCTCCATCGAGAGCTGCTGGAGGTAGGGCGTGAGGTGCCCGAGATAGTGGCTGTAGGGCAGCACGGCCAGCGTCTCGGCACCGAAGAAGTTCGAGTACCAGACGCCGAGCAGGCCGAGCAGCACCGGCAGGTTCTCCTCGAGCGGGGCGGACCGGAAGTGCTCGTCGACGAGGCGGAAGCCGTCGAGCATCTCGGAGAAGTGCTCGGGCCCGATGGCCAACATGAGCGAGAGGCCAATGGCCGAGTCGTAGCTGTACCGTCCACCCACCCAGTCCCAGAACCCGAACATGTTGACGGTGTCGATGCCGAACGCCGCGACCTCCTCGGCGTTCGTCGAGACGGCGACGAAGTGCCGGGCCACGGCAGCGTCGTCGCCCAACGCCTCGAGGGCCCACTGGCGGGCGGTGCGGGCGTTGGTCATGGTCTCGAGGGTGGTGAAGGTCTTCGAAGCGATGATGAACAGGGTCTCGGCCGGATCGAGGTCCTTGGTCAGCTCGTAGAACTCGCTGCCGTCGACGTTCGAGACGAATCGGACGATGAGCTCGGGATCGGCATGGGCCAGCAGTGCCTCGTGAGCCATCCTCGGACCGAGATCGCTGCCACCGATGCCGACGTTCACCACTGCGCGGATCCGCCGGCCGGTGTGACCGACCCACTCCCCCGACCGGACCCGACGGGCGAAGGCGGCCATCCGGTCGAGCACCTCGTGGACCTCCGGGACGACGTCGGTGCCCTCGGCGTCGACGACGGTCGTGCCCCGGGGGGCCCGCAGCGCCACGTGGAGGACGGAACGGTGCTCGGTGACGTTGATCGGGCGGCCGGCGAACATGTCGTCGCGCAGGGCCTCCACTCCCGCACGGCGGGCGAGCGCGAACAGCAGCGCCATGGTCTCGTCGGTCACCCGGTGCTTGGCCAGGTCGACGTGGAGGTCGCCGACCTCGTGGGTGTACCGGGCGGCCCGGTCGGGGTCGTCGGCGAAGAGCTGCCGGAGGTGGACGTCGGCCATGGCCGACTGGTGCTCGACCAGGGCGGCCCACTCGGCGCTCTCGGTGACAGGGGCGGGCGGGGTGGTCATCGGGGCTCCTCGACTGGCGGGGGACGAAGGGGGCTCAGGTCGTGCTCAGGCGGAACGTCGCGGCGAACGACTCGCCGGGCCCGACGATGTCGGCCCCGCCGGTCACCAGCGCGTTGATGGCCGCCGTCATCGGTTCGAGGGCCACGACCGTCGAACCGGCCGGTGAGTAGACCTGACCATAGGGGTAGCCGGCGTCCATCGAGATCCGCAGGGCGCGCCGACGACCGGACAGGGTGAACGACCGCCTCGCCGACGCGAAGCGGACGGCGTCGTCGTGGCCGTCGGGCGACAGGGGTCGGCGTGACGCCCGTTGCCTCGTGACCCCTCCGGTCGGGAGCATCCGTCCGTCGAGTGCGAGGCGGTCGACGGTGGGCACGTGGACGCGTAGGTCACCCGGAGCCTCGCCACGGAGGCGGAAGTAGGGATGCCAACCGAAGGCGACCGGCACCCCGGTGCGGCCGGTGGCGGAGAGGCGGGTGGTGACCGCCAGCACGCCGGGTCGCAGCCGGTAGGTGACCTCGAGGACGTGGGGGAACGGGAACGAGGCCATGACCTCCTCGTCGGCGGCGGCGTCGAAGCGGGCGACGAGGACGGCGCTGCCGCGTCGCGCCGTGACGCGGCCGACCTCCCATCCGGTGCGGCCGACCATCGTGCCGTGGATGGCCAGTCCGTGCTCCTCGCGGTGCAGCCCGGGCGCGCCGGCGAGCTCGACGGTGCGGCCGCCGACCCGGTAGCGGTCGGCGCTCAGGCGGTTGGCCCACGGGGCGAGGAGGGGGAGCCCGCACGTGTGGCCGTCCAGCACCCGCTCCGGGCCGGTCCCCAGGTCGAGGTACTCGTGGGTGCCGTGGCGCAACGAGGTACCGAGCAGACCGAGCGCCGGGACGACGACGAAGCGGGTGGGCCCGGCGCGCAGCGCCCACGCCGCGCGACCGGCCACGCGCGTGGTCGTGACTGCCGCCGCGGCGGCGCGCTCGACCACGGGTGTCAGGTGCCGGGAGCGGCGGGCTTCTCGTCGTGCCCGCCGAACTGCTTGCGCATGGCCGAGAGGACCTTGTCGGCGAAGTCGGCTTCGCCCCGCGAGCTGAAGCGCTCGAAGAGCGCCGCGGTGAGCACGTGAGCGGGCACGCCGACGTCGATGGCGGCGAGCGACGTCCAACGGCCCTCACCGGAGTCGCTCACCCGGCCGGCGAAGCTGTTGAGGCCCGGGTCGTCGACGAGCGCTGCGGCGGTGAGGTCGAGGAGCCACGACGCGATGACGCTGCCCCGCCGCCACACCTCGCTCACCGCGGTGGTGTCGATGTCGTAGCGGTAGTACTGCGGGTCGCGCAGCGGGGTGGTCTCGGCGTCGATCTCGTGGTCGAGCGTGCCCACCCCGGCGTGGCGCAGGATGTTGAGCCCCTCCGCGTAGGCGGCCATGATCCCGTACTCGATGCCGTTGTGGACCATCTTGACGAAGTGGCCCGCCCCCACCGGCCCGCAGTGCAGGTAGCCCATCTCCTCCGGCGTCGGCTCGCCGGTCCGGCCCGGTGTCCGGTCGATGGTCCCCGCACCGGGGGCGATGGTCCGGAAGATCGGGTCGAGGCGGGCGACGACATCGTCCTCTCCGCCGATCATGAGGCAGAAACCCCGCTCGAGGCCGAAGACCCCGCCGCTGGTGCCCACGTCGACGTAGTGCACGCCCTTCGGCGAGAGCGCCGCAGCCCGGTCGATGTCGTCGCGGTAGTACGTGTTCCCGCCGTCGATCACGATGTCGCCTGGGCCCATCCGGGCGGCGAGGTCGGCGACGGTACCCCCGGCGTAGGCGGCGGGAACCATCACCCAGGCCGCCCGGGGGACGTCGAGCGCCGCGACGAAGGCATCGAGATCCGCGGCCCCGGTGACGGCGTCGCTCTCGGCGGCGAGCGCCGAGGTGGCCGCGGCGTCGACGTCGTAGACGACGCAGGTGTGGCCGTCGGCGACGAGACGCCGCACGAGGTTGGCGCCCATCCGCCCCAGACCGACCATTCCGAGCTGCATCAGGGACGTCCTTTCGTCGCGAACCCGGGGTTCCGGACCGGGTCCCCAATCGTGACACGCCGGGCGGGCCCGGCAACCGGCGAACGGGACGGCTCAGCCGGGGGACGCCTCGGGGACCGCGACACCGGACCACATGGAGGACTGGATCTTGGGCCCGGCGAGCTGGAAGCGCTGGAGCCGGTCGACGCGGTAGCCCGCGGCCCGGAGGCGCTCGGGGATGTCGCGGGTGAGGTGGCACCCTCCCGCGAAGCGCTTCTGCATCGGCTCGAACCGGTGCTGGCGACGGGCGACGGTGGGGTCGTCGGAGAGCCCGTGCTCGACGAAGTGCAGCGTCCCCCCGGGGCGCAGCACCCGACGGATCTCCGCCAGGGCGCTGTCGAGGTCGGGGATCGTGCACATGGTCCACGTGGACAGGGCGTGGTCGACCGAGTCGTCGGGCAGCGCCAGGTGGGCACCGTCGAGCCCGACGTACTCGACCGGGGGTGAGGGGTGCCGTGCCCGCCGCTTCTCGGCGAGGCGTCGCCCCACCAGGGCCGGGTCGACGGCCAGGACCCGGGTCACGTCCGGGGGGTAGAGACCGAGGTTCGGGCCGGAGCCGAACCCGACCTCGAGCACCGTGCCGCTCAGTCCCTCCACGACCGGTGCCCGGACGGCCTCCATCTTCTTGTTGCCGCACAGGACGTCGATGACCCGGGGCAGCACCTGGTTCTCGTAGAAGCCCACGGCCGGACCCTACCCGGGCGGCCGCCTCGCCATCGGCGGTCAGGTGCGCAGCCGGCGCACCAGATCGGGGGGCTCCGGTGGGACGGCGCGCAGGTGGACCGCCGGGACCCCGAGGAGCCCCTCGGCGTCGACGAGGAGCGGGTCGATGCACAGGTGCTCGACCTCGGGGAGGTCGGCGGCGAGGCGCCCCAGGCGCACCAACAGCTCGACCAGCGCAGCAGTAGAGGCGTCGTCGCTCCCGCGGGCGCCGGACCCGAGCGCCGCCACCATCGCCTCGGCCTCCGCGACCGCGAGCGGTGCGAGGCGCACCACGGGCGCGTCGGACAGCCGGATCGAGGCCGCCAGGTCGAGGCGCAGCAGAGCCCCGAACGACTCGTCGTGGTCGATGTCGACGGCCAACGGCGCACCCGGGACCACCCCGACGGCGTCGGGGCGACCGGCCCGGCGAGGGAGGTCGATGCCGTACGCGGCGAGCAACGCCCCGGCTGTCGCCTCGTCGAGCTCGGCGACACCGTCACCCGCCACCAACGCCCCGTCGACGACCCGGCGTGCCGCCCCGGGGTCGACACCGACGTCGCCGAGGGACCCGGACGACGTCTCGACGGCGTCCGCCAGGCGGCGCCACTCGGCGTGGTCGACGGTGCGGGCGAGCGCCAGCGACGCGGCGTGCGCGGTGTCGAACACCCTCACGGATCCGCCCCGCAACGCCGCGGGCGGCAGGCCCGGCGACAGACGGCTGACGACCACCGGCACCGCCGCCGCAGCGATCCGGGCCTCGATCTCGGCCGCGACCTGCTCGGCGGCCGGGGCGTCGTCGCTCACCGTCACCACGTGGACGACGTCCACGCCGGGGTCGCCGAGGACCGCGTCCAGGGCGGCCGCCCAGCGCTCCGGCGTGGGAGGTGACACCTCCACCAAGCCCTCCACGGGCGCTCGCCGTCCGGTGGGCACCTCGGGGGCGGGGAGGACCGTGGCCGAGGACACCGGCGCCGCCTCGAGCCCGACGGCCCGAGCGGCGTCGAGGGCCAACAACCCGGGGCCGTGCGCGCCCGACACCACCGCCACCCGCGGTCCGGCCGGAGCCGGCCCGACGAGCAGCGCCGCGACGTCGAAGAGCTCGGGGACGGACTCCACCCGAACGACGCCGGCCTGCCGGAAGAGAGCGTCGACGGCGGGGTCGCGACCCGGACGGACGGCCACGACGGGTGTGGTCCGGGCGACCCGGCGGGCGAGGCGGGCGAACTTGCGGGGGTTGCCGAAGCTCTCCAGGTAGAGAAGCACGACGTCGGTCCCGGGGTCCTCCTCCCAGTACTGCAGGAGGTCGTTGCCGCTCACGTCGGCCTTGTCGCCGGCGGACACGAACGACGAGACCCCCACCCCCCGCCACGCCGCCCATTCGAGCAGGGCCGCTCCGACGGCGGCGGACTCGCTCATCATCGCGACGCGCCCCCGAGCCGGACGCTCCGCGGTCGTGGTGGCGAACAGGCGGTGTTCCGTGTCGAGGATCCCCAGCGAGCCGGGGCCGACGAGGCGGATGCCCGCCCGCCGGGCGGCGCGCAGGAGCTCGCGCTCACGACGCATCCCCTCCGCTCCGGCGTCACGGAATCCGGTCGACATCACGACGAGGCCCTGCGCCCCCTTCGCCGCGCAGGCCTCGACGAGTCCGATCGCCTCGGGTGCCGCGACGGTGACGATCGCGAGCTCGACGTCGACGTCGACGTCGTGGAGCGACGCGAGGACCTCCCGGCCCGCGAAGGAGCGACCGGCGCGGGCTGCGGGATCGACCAGGCGGACCGGGCCCTCGAACCCGCCGTCGAGGAGGTTCGTCGCCACCACGGAGCCCGTCGAGCCTGGCGAGGACAGGTCGCCGATGACCACCACCGACCCGGGCCGGAGGATCCGGCGGACCGACGCCGCCTCGGCACGGTGCTCCCGTCGCTCCACCACCGCCCGGGCGTCGTCGGTGTCATCGATCCGGAACTCGACCTCGACCATCCCCCCCGAGAACCGATTGACGCTGTGGTACCCGGCGGCGTGGAACACGGCGAGCATCCGGCGGTTGTCGGGGATGGTCTCGGCGACGAAGCGGGTCACCCCGTGCTCCCGGCCCGCTGCGGCGAGGTACTCGAGCATCAGCGCACCGAGCCCGCGACCCTGGTGGGCGTCGTCGATCGTGAACGCCACTTCGGCGTCGGGCCCCGGCCGTCCGTCCTCCACGAGGCGGTCGTAGCGGGCCACGGCCACCATGTCGGCCCCCTCGAACGCCGCCAACGCCACCCGGTCGGCGTGGTCGACGGTCGTGAAGTAGGTGACCTCGTCGTCGGTGAGGGTGCTCTTCGGGCTGAAGAACCGGTAGTAGCGGGTCTCGGCGGACAGCCCGTGGAAGAACCGGAGGTACGCCTCCCGGTCCCCGGGGAGCAGCGGACGGATGTGGACCGTCCCCCCGTCGTTCAACACGACGTCGAACTCCCAGTGCGGGGGCGGGGCGTCGCTCACGGCACGAACCAGGCGCCCGCGGTGATCAGGTTCGTGGCGCTGCGCCGCCCCGGGTCGCCGTTCGGGAAGGTCCAGTCGGCCAGGCCGCGCACGTCGGCGCCTGTGCCCACAGCCGCGATCTGGCGTACCGAGTACACGTAGGGGAGCTCGGCGGCGAGGCGCTCCTGCACCACCCGATAGGCATCGGCGCGCGTCGCGTCGTCCGGTGCGGCCCGGCTGGCGTCGAGGGCGGCGGTGAGCACCGGATCGTCGTTGCGCACGAAGTTGAGCGACAGCTGTCCGACGGGCCGCACGGTCGTTCCGGCGATGAAGACGTAGGCCGTGTCGAGCGTCGGCTGGCCGAACATGATCCACCCGGTGGCCTCGAAGTCGCCGTTGAGCGCGGCGGCCACGAGGCGGCCCTGGTCCATCGTCTCGATCTGCATGTCGACGCCGATGCCCGCGAACCGCGCCTGAGCCGCCTCGAGCACCGCCCGGATCTCCGGGGTCCCGGGGATGTGCACGGTGTAGGCGAGCCCGCGCCCGTGGCGCGCCGCGTACTCCTCGTTCAGGCGCCGGGCCTCCTCCAGGTCGTAGGTGGGGAAGTCGGTCTCGACGAAGTAGGGGGACGACCGGTCGAACGGCCCCTCCGCCGGGGGGAAGACCCCGAGGTAGCCGACCTCGGAGGCCGTCTCGCGGTCGGTGCCGGTGGCGACGATGCGCCGGGCGAGCGGGTCATCGAAGGGCGGCGCCGCGGTGTTGAGGGCGATCATGGCGACCGACGTGTCCTCGGGTGGGTTGGCGAACAGCTGGAGCTCGCCGGCGGCACCCGCCCCGGACAGCTCGATCAGCGACGCCGGGTCGCTGGTCTCGATCACGTCGACGGCACCGGTGGTGAGCGCCGTCAGCCGGGACGACGGGTCGGGCAGGACCCGGAACTCGACGCCGTCGAGGTAGGGCATCCCCTCTCGCCAGTAGACGGGGTTGGCCGTCGTCTCGAGGGTGGCGTCCGGTGTCCAGCGCTCGAACCGGAAGGGGCCCGAACCCACCGGGTTCCGGCTCCCGTCGGGGTCGGCCAGCATGCTGGGCGCAGCGACGAAGCCCGTCTGGTAGGCGAGGACGTAGTCGAACGTGGCCCACGGGCGGTTCATGACCACCTGCACCGTGCGGGGGTCGACGACCTCGACGCGCTCGACGGGCGCGAACACCGAGGCGGTCAGGGGCGACGCCTTGTGGGCGTCGAGGTTGGCCTTCACCGCGGCCGCGTCGACCGGCGTGCCGTCGTGGAACTCGACCGCCGGCCGCAACCGGATCGTCCACGTGGTGGCCGCCGGGTCCGACTCGATGGCCAGGGCCAGGTAGGGCGCCGGCTCTCCGTCGGCCCCGATGGCGGCCAGACGGTCGAAGATCGCGTTGGCGACGACGTAGGCCGAGCCGGCCCACTGGTTGGAGGTCGGGTTCCACCCGTCGGTCTCCGCGTTGAGCCCGACGCGCAGCGTGCCCCCGAGCTGCGGCGGTGGGTCCACCGGGAGCACCTGGTCGAGGTCGAGGGTGGTGGGCGGACCGGCCGTGCCGTCACCCGACGACGTGGTGCACCCTGCGACGGCGAGCGCCACGACGATCGCCACGAGGAGACCGACGAACCCCCGGACGCACCGCTGTCGGCTCGTGCTCGTCCCCACGCCAGCGCCCTCCCCCTCGAGGGACCAAGTGTGTCAGCCGTTGGCCACGATGTCCGCGCCCTCGGCGGGGCCGGGGAGGCCGGGCTCGCCGGCGGCCGGCTGGTCGGGCTCGTGACCCGCCCGGTGACGGATCCAGGCCGTGGTGAGGAACTGATCGACGGCCCGCACGACCCGGCGGGTGCGGATGGAGGTGAAGGTGTCGAAGGCGTGCTGTGCGCCGTGGAGCTCCAGGTACGCGACCGGGGCCTCGGACACCTCCCCCATCCGCTCGACGAAGGTCCGGGCGTCCTCGACCGGGGCGAGGGTGTCGTTGTCGCCGTGGATCACGAAGAACGGCGGGGCGTCGGCGCGGATCCGGTCGAGGGGGGAGGCCTCGGCGAAGCGCTCGGGCTCCTCGTCGAGGAAGGCCTTCATGATCATCGGCTCCACGAACCACGACACGAACTCCGGCGACATGAGGTCGTGGCGGTTGGTGAAGTCGTACACCGCGTAGAACGGCACGGCCGCCTGGACGGAGGCATCGGCGTCCTCGAAGCCGGGTTGGTAGCGGCGATCGTCTGCGGTGAGGGCGAGCATCGCCGCGATGTGCCCGCCCGCCGAGCCCCCGGTGACCGCCACGAAGGACGGGTCGACGCCGTACTCGTCGGCGTGGGCCCGTATGAAGGCCACCGCCTGCTTGATGTCGACGAGGTGGTCGGGCCACGTGGCGCCGGGGCTCAGACGGTAGTTGGCGTTGAAGCCGACCCATCCATGGCGGGCCATGGCCTTGAGCAGGGGGATGCCCTGCTCGCGCTTGTCGCCGATGACCCACGCCCCGCCGTGGACCTGCAACAGGGCCGGCCGACGCTCGCCGGGAGCCGGAGGGTCGACCGGGGCGAACACGTCGAGCTTGAGCACCCGGCCCGCCACCCGGGAGAACGGGACGTCCTTGGTCCGACGGATCTCGTGGCGGGCCGACGGCGGGGGGTCGTCGACGAGCCCCGCGAGGGCCGCCGCCGCAGCAGCCGCCGTCCCGCGACTCTGGACCACCACGAGCAGAAGTGCCGCCGCGTCCACGCCGAGGGCGACGAGGCCGACCCACCCCGGCCAGTGCTCGAGCGCCCCCGCCCACACGAGGAGCGCCACCGCCACGGCGGTGATCACCAGGTGCACGGGGGCCAGCTCGATGGTGAGCCACGACGCGAAGAACGACGGCAGGAAGAGCACCCGGTTGCGGCGGACCGGCAGGAACGCGTTCACCATGAACAGCGTCGCCACCACGCCCACTGCGAACAGCAGCCAGGACGAGAGCATGGCTCCAGTGTGCCCCAACCCGGCGACCGCCCGGCAGGGTCCCAGGGCGGTGAGCCCCCGGGACCGGCGGTGCCAGACTCTCCCCACCGCCCCCGACGATCCACGAGACGACGCCATGCCCGAACGGCTCAGCGGCCTCGACGCCACCTTCCTCTACGCCGAGACCGAGTCCATGCCCATGAACGTGGCGGTCACGGCCGTGCTCGACCCGAGCACCGTGCCCGGCGGGTACACGTTCGAGAAGCTCCGCGACCACATCGCCGAGCGCGTGCCGCTCGTGGCCGAGTTCCGCCGCAAGCTGATGGACGTGCCCTTCAGGGTGCACCACCCGGTCTGGGTCGACGATCCCGCCTACCGGGTCGAGCACCACATCCACCGCACCCGCCTCGACCCGCCCGGCGACGAGCGGACGCTGGCCCGCTTCGTCGCCGAGATGGCGTCGCGCCGACTCGACCGGGATCGCCCGCTCTGGGAGTTCTGGGTCCTCGAGGGGCTGGCCGGCGGCCGGATCGCGCTCACCGGGAAGGTGCACCACTGCGCGCTCGACGGCGCGTCGGGCGCCGACCTCATGCCGGCCTTCTTCGGCCTCGAACCCGACCCGGAGCCGATCGACCGGACCATCCTCGCCCCCGCCGCCCCCCGGCCGGGCGAGCTGGATCTGTTGACCTGGTCGCTCACCGACCGGGTCCGGAGCACGGTCGGGGGACTGATGGCGCTGGCCAAGACCGGACTGGCCACCGACGCGGTGCGCCGCCGGCGCCGGGAGGGCGAGCGGGCCGGGGGGACACCGCTCACCGGGCCCCCCACGCCGTACAACGGGGCCATCACGGCCGGGCGGTCCATCGCCTTCGGCCGGCTCCCCCTCGAGGAGATCAAGGCGATCCGACGGGCGACGGGGACCAAGGTGAACGACGTGGTGCTGGCCGTGGCGGCCGGGGCGCTGCGCCGTCACCTCCGGAGCCTCGACGCCCTCCCCGACCAGCCGCTCGTGGCCGCCTGCCCGGTCTCGGTCCGCTCGACCCGAGGCCAGGGCGACACCGGCAACGTCCTGTCGGTGATGTTCGTGCCGCTGCACACCGAGCTCGACGACCCGGTCGCCTGCCTCGAGGCGATCACCGCGGACGCCCTGGCCGCCAAGAGCGAGCAACGGCTGTTCGGGGCGATGACGCTGGTCCACCTCGCCGAGATGCTCGACCCCATCAGCCTCGGCACGGTGATGGAGCTGTACTCCCGGGCCGGGCTCGCCGACCGGCACCGCCCCGCCGTCAACGCCATCGTCTCGAACGTGACCGGGCCGCCCGTCCCCATCTACCTCGGCGGCGCCCGGGCCCTCAACCTCTACCCGATGGGGCCGGTCACCGAGGGCATCGGCGTCAACCTCACCGTGATGAGCTACGAGGACCACCTCGACGTCGGCCTCCTCACGGCCACCTCGCTCGTACCCGACGCCTGGGACGTGGTCGACGAGCTCGAACCCGCCTTCCGGGCGCTGATGGACGCCACCCTGGGCGACCGCTGAGCGGGATGTGACCGCGGGCACCGTGCCCTACGATCGGCGCCCATGGCCTACAACTTCGCTGACCTGTTCGAACACACCGTCGACACGGTTCCCGACCGTGTGGCGCTGGCCTGCGAGGGCGAGCACCGCACACTCGCCGAGCTCGAGGACGCCGGGAACCGACTGGCCCACCACCTGATCGCCAGCGGCGTGCAGCCCGGCGACCACGTCGGCATCTACGGCCTCAACTCGATCCAGTGGGTCGAGGCCCTGCTCGGCGTGGTCAAGGCCAGGGCCGTCCCGGTGAACATCAACTTCCGGTACGTCGCCGACGAGCTGCGGTACCTGTTCGACAACGCCGACCTGGTGGGCCTCTTCTTCGACGCCCAGTTCGGCCCGCTCGTCGCCGAGGTCCGCGACGAGCTCCCGCTCCTGAAGACGCTGGTCCGCATGGACGACGGATCGGGTGGCTCCGACGACGGCCTCGACGCCGTCGAGATGGCCGACGCCCTCGCCGACAACTCCGCCGAGCGCGACTTCGGGCCCCGCAGCGACGACGACCAGGTGATCATCTACACGGGCGGCACGACGGGCATGCCCAAGGGGGTGATGTGGCGCAGCGCCGACATCTTCTTCGCGTTGGCGGGCGGCATCGACATGGTCACCCGTGAACCGGTGCCCGACGAGTTCCACCACGCCAACGCCGCCCCCGGGAAGACCCCGACGGTGATGATGAACATCCCGCCGCTCATGCACGGGGCGGCGTTCGTGGGGACCGTCGGACAGATGTTCCAGGGCAACACCTGCGTCCTGCTCCCCAAGTTCGACCCCTACGAGGTGTGGCGCACCATCGACCGGGAGAAGGTCAACGCCATCCTGATCGTCGGCGACGCCATGGGCCGCCCGCTGATCGAGGCCCTCGCCGACATGGAGTCCAAGGGCGAGGTGCCCGACCTCTCCTCGCTGTTCGCGGTCAGCTCGACGGCGGCGATCTTCTCCTCGACGGTGAAGGAGCAGTTCCTCGACCGCTTCCCGAACCTCGTGGTGACCGACTCGGTCGGCGCGACCGAGAGCGGGTTCAACGGGACGATCGTCGTCACCAAGGGCCAGGTGAACCGTGGGGGCGGCCCGACCGTCAACCCCATGAACGACACCGTGGTGCTCGACGACGACCTGAAGCCGGTCGAGCCGGGCTCGGGGGTCATCGGGCGGATGGCCCGCTGCGGCAACATCCCCGTCGGGTACTACAAGGATCCGAAGAAGACCGCCGAGACCTTCGTGATCGCCGCCGACGGGAGGCGCTACGCCATCCCCGGCGACTTCGCCACCGTCGAGGCCGACGGCTCGATCAGCCTGATGGGTCGCGGCTCGGTGTGCATCAACACCGGCGGCGAGAAGGTCTACCCGGAGGAGGTCGAGCAGGTGCTCAAGGACCACCCCGCGGTCTACGACTGCCTGGTCGTCGGCGTGTCCGACGAGCGCTGGGGCCAGAAGGTCACGGCCGTCGTGCAACCCCGCGAGGGGGCCACCGTCGAGCTCGACGACCTCGTGGCCCACGCCAAGGGCCACCTGGCCGGCTACAAGGTGCCGCGCAGCCTGCACCTCGTCGACAGCATCCAGCGCTCGCCGAGCGGCAAGCCCGACTACCCCTGGGCCAAGAAGCTCGCCGAAGCCGCCGTCTGAGGGGATTCCGCCCCCCGCCGGGCCGCAGCGGCAGTAGCGGCGTTACAGTGACGCCCGTCGCTCCCGCCTCGTCGCGGCCGGCACCCATCCCGCACACCCGATCCGCGACGGCGCCGTCGCACCCACCAGGGGGAACGAAATGCACACCTACGAGAAGTTCTTCATCGGCGGCGAGTGGGTCGACCCCGCCGGTACCGACACGCTGAAGGTCACCTCCCCCACCACCGGGGACATCGTCGGCTCCGTCCCGGTCGCGTTGCCCGCCGACATGGACCGCGCCGTGGCCGCCGCCAAGGCGGCGCTCACCGGCGAGTGGGCGTCGTGGACCCCGGAGCAGCGTGCCGACCTGATCCAGCGGGTCAGCGACGGCATCAAGGCCCGCCAGGACGACTTCACCGGCCTCATCACCCAGGAGGTCGGCTCGCCATTCTACTTCTCGATGTTCGGCCAGACGCTGGCCGCGGCGATGATCCTCGACGCCTTCGCCACCCACACCCGGGCGTTCCCCTTCGAGGAGCGCCGCGACGGTGCCCTCGGCGGCCAGATCATCGTGCGCCGCGAGCCGGTCGGTGTGGCCGCCGGGATCATCCCGTGGAACGTGCCGCTGTTCATCACCTGCCTCAAGCTCGGCCCCACGCTGGCCTCGGGCTCGACGATCGTGATCAAGCCGGCCCCCGAGACCCCGCTCGACGCCAACGTGCTCGCCGAGATCCTCGTCGAGGCGGGCGTCCCCGCCGGCGTCGTGAACATCGTGGCCGCCGACCGTGAGGTCGGGGAGCACCTGGTGCGCCACCCCGATGTCGACAAGGTGAGCTTCACCGGGTCCACCGCTGCGGGGCGCAAGATCGGTGCCATCTGCGGCGAGCAGCTCAAGCGCTGCACCCTCGAGCTCGGGGGGAAGTCGGCCGCCATCGTGTGCGAGGACGCCAACCTCGAGGAGACCATCCCCCACCTGATCGGTGGCGGCCTCATGAACAACGGCCAGGCCTGCGTCGCCCTCACCCGGGTGCTCGCTCCGCGCAGCCGCTACGACGAGATCCGCGACGCGCTCGCCGCCGCCGTGTCCGCCCAGGTCGTGGGCGACCCGACCAACCCGGACAACCTGGTGGGCCCGCTCATCGCCGACCGCCAGAAGGTGCGGGTCGAGGGCTACATCGCCAAGGGCCGCGACGAGGGGGCCACCGTCGTCGTCGGCGGCGACCTCCCCGAGGGGCTCGGCAACGGGAACTTCGTCGCGCCGACCCTCTTCGCCGATGTCGACAACTCGATGACCATCGCCCGTGAGGAGATCTTCGGACCGGTCCTGTCGCTGATCGCCTACGACACGCTCGACGACGCCATCGCCATCGCCAACGACAGCGACTACGGCCTCGCCGGTGCGGTGTACACCACCGACATCACCAAGGGCATCGACGTGGCCCGCAAGGTCCGCACCGGCACCTTCGCGGTGAACACCACCCAGGGCATGGACTTCAACGGCCCGTTCGGCGGGTTCAAGAACTCCGGCATCGGCCGCGAGCTCGGCCCGGAGGGCATCCACGCCTTCTGCGAGGACAAGACGATCTCGCTGCCCGGCGGCATCGACCTCCCGATCGGGGGCTGATCCGAGGGGCACCCCGCCCCCGTCCGACGAGCGACCCGGCCCCTCGGTGCCGGGTCGCTCCGCGTCCGGGGTGCGGACGCCGGGGCGGCGTCGGTAGTCGCTCAGGCCACGACACCCCGGCGCCGCAGGTCGGCCACCTGCTCGGCGGTGAGCCCCACGTCGGCGAGCACGGCGTCGGTGTCGTGGCCGGGCGGCACCGGTGGGCGGTCGACGGCGGCGGGGGTGCGCGAGAACCGGGGGGCGGGAGCGGGTTGCACGGCACCGTCGGGGGACAGGTAGGTGCGCCGGGCCGCCAGGTGGGGGTGGCCGGCGGCTTCGCGGTAGGTGAGCACCGGGGCCACGCAGGCGTCGCGGTGCTCGAAGACCGCCTCCCACTCGGCGCGGGTGCGGCCGGCGATCACCGCCGCGAAGCGTTCGCGCAGCACCGGCCACCCGGACCGGTCGTGCTGGGGGGGCAGGTCGTCGTCGGCGAGGCCCAGCCCGTCGAGCAGCTCGACGTAGAACTGCGGCTCGATCGCCCCGACGCTGACCCACCCACCGTCGGCGGTCTCGTAGACGTCGTACCAGGGGGCGCCGGAGTCGAGCATGTTGGTGCCCCGCTCGTCCGAGAAGGTGCCCCCGACGTAGGCGGGCACCATCGGCGCCGAGATGAGCGACGCCCCGTCGACCATGGCCACGTCGAGCACCTGTCCGAGGCCCGAGCGGGCCTTCTCCACGAGCGCCGCGCAGACGCCGAGGGCCATCAGCAGCCCTCCGCCCCCGAAGTCGCCGACCAGGTTCAACGGGACCGTCGGCGGCTGGCCGACGCGGCCGATGTGGGCGAGGGGCCCGGCCATCGCGACGTAGTTGATGTCGTGGCCGGCCCGGTCCGCCCACGGCCCGTCCTGACCCCATCCGGTCATGCGGGCGTAGACCAGCCCGGGGTTCCGCTCGCACAACACGTCGGGTCCCAACCCGAGCCGCTCGGCCACCCCGGGTCGGAACCCCTCGACGAACACGTCGGCGCCGTCGACGAGGCGGCGCACGATCTCGAGGCCCTCGGCGGACTTCAGGTCGACGGCGACCGAGCGGCGGTTGCGGTTGAAGACCCCCATCCGCGCCGACGCCACCGGCGCGCCCGTGACCTTGGCGGGTCGGTCCACGGCGACGACGTCGGCGCCGTAGTCGGCGAGGACCATGGCCCCGAACGGGGCGGGTCCGAGCCCGACGAGCTCCACCACCCGCACCCCGGCCAGCGGGCCGGTGCGGGCCACGATCGGCGGGGTGGAGGGCGGCTCGTGGGCGGCGGCGTCGGTCATGGCCGCATCCTGCCAGACCGGTCGGTCGGTTCAGGCGGGCGGGACCGGCCCGGTGGCGGTGGCACGGGCCCAGCGATGGTCGGCCTTCCCGGCGGGGGTGCGCACCACCTCGTCGACCAGCACCAGCGTACGGGGGAGCTTGTACCCGGCGAGGTGCGGCCGGCAGTGGGCATCGAGCTCCTCGAGGGTGAGCGACTCGCCGGGCCGGACCTGCACGACGGCGGTGACCCGCTCCCCCCACCGATCGTCGGGGGTCCCGACCACGACGACGTCGTACACCGCCGGATGCCCGGCGATGACGGCCTCCACCTCCTCCGGGTAGACCTTCTCGCCACCGGTGTTGATGCACGCCGAGCCGCGGCCGAGGAGGGTGATGCTCCCGTCGACCTCGACGGTCGCCTGGTCGCCGGTGAGGATCCAGCGCTCCCCGTCGATCTCCACGATCGTGTCGTCGGTCTTGTCCGGGTCGTTGTGGTAGCGCAACGGGATCCGGCCCCGTCGGCCCACCCGGCCCGTCACCCCGCTCCCCGGGGCGACGATGGTCCGGGTCGTCTCGTCGATCACCGCGGTGGTGGCCCCGCCGCCGAACTCCGAGAACGACTCGGACCCGCCCTCGGTGGTGAACGTGCGGGCCGTCTGGGCACCGGTCTCGGACGACCCGTAGCCGTCGGTGATGACGACCGAGGGGAGCAGGTCGAGGGCCCGGGCCCGCGTCGACGGGGTGAGCGGCGCGCCGCCCGAACCGATGGCCAGCAAGGAGGAGATGTCGAAGGGCCCCTCGGCCTCCCACGCGTCGAGCATCGGCTTCACCACGGCGTCGCCCACCACGCTGATGGTGTTGACGCCCTCGGCCTCGATCGTGCGCCACACCCCGGCCGGGTCGAGGCTGCCCTCGAGCAGGACGTTCTTGCCGCCGCAGAGGAGCACGCTGAGCATCGTCCACTGTCCGGCGGCGTGCATGAGCGGGGCGACGGGGTGGAAGACGAAGCCCGGGACGATCCGGTCGAGGATCTGCTCGGGGGTGTCGACGGGCCCGAGCATCCGCATGGGGTCCCCGCCGCCGACGCAGGCATAGAAGGCGTCCTCGTGTCGCCACACGACGCCCTTGGGCATCCCCGTGGTGCCGCCGGTGTAGATGACGTAGAGGTCGTCGTTGGTCCGACCGTCGAAGCCCCGCTCGGGGGACCCGGCGGCCAGCGCGTCGGCGTAGGCGGTGACGGGCAGGGATGACGAGTCGAGGGCGCCGGTCGGGGCGTCGGAGTCGTCGTCGACGACGACCGCCCACCGGATGGAGGGGACCTGGGGCACCACCTCGGCCAACCGGTCGGTGAAGGCCCGGTCGACCAGCACCCCGACCAGGGCGGCGTCGGTGAACAGATAGGCCAGCTCGTCGGCGACGTAGCGGTAGTTCACGTTGATCGGGACGGCCCGGATCTTGAAGCAGGCCAGGAAGGCCTCGACCCACTCCACGGAGTTGGTGAGGTACAGCCCGACGTAGTCGCCCGGGCGCACGCCCTGGTCGAGCATCCAGTGGGCGAGCCGGTTGGCGTGCTCCTCGAGCTCCGCGTACGTGCGGCGGTCGGAGCCGCACACGAGGGCCTCCCGGTCAGCGACGCGTTCGACCACCGCCTCCCAGAGGTCGGCGAAGTTGAAGGTCTCGGGGACGATCGCCATGGTCTCCACCCTGGTCGGACGACGGGACGGGCGGGACCTTACCGCTCTCCCGCCGGCGTTCCGGGGGCGGCCCGGGGGCGGCCCGGCGGGTGCTCAGGGACGGCCGGTCCACGCCGTGACGGGCCCGGCCAGCTCGACCAGGACGTCGGTGGCGTCGGGGTCGACCGCGACCGCGAGGCGGTGGACGCCCGGCGCAGCCACGGCGGCGCGGAGCCGCTCGGCACGGTGCTCGGGATCACCCGGTGCCCCGGAGTCGTCAGGGTCCGACCCGGCCCCCCACACCTCGACCACCAGCGCGACACCGAGCCGCTCGGCCAGCTCGACGAGGGCCTCGGTGCACGCGTCGGTCGGCGCGGTCGTGACCGCCACCGCCGGGCGACCGTCGAGGCCGGCGACGAACGCCGCCGCGACCGCGAAGCCCTCCGCCGGGAGGGCGGGGACGACCACGGTGGCGGCGCTCGCCGCGAGGCCCCGCGCCACCCAGAGACCCGCCGGACCGGCGTCGGCGGCGACCAGCGCACCCGGCCTCGCGGCATCGAGCACGTCGACGGCGGCCCGGGCCGGGCCACCGTCCGCCGAGCGGAGCCGGTCGGCGAGGGCGGCCACGCCACGGGTGAGGGTCGACCCCGAGGCGGTCGACGTCGGGTCGGGCCAGTGCGAGGCCATGAGGCCGAGCTGCCACGGCTCGAGGTCGAGCACCTGGGCGGTGTCGGGGAGGAGGTCGACGGCTTCGGTGGGATCGACGCCGGCGGTGATGACCAGCTCGGCATCGTCGAGGCCCGACAGTGCGGGGTCGTCGCGCTGGAGCCCGACGACCCCGCACCAGGCGGGATCGTCCACCGGCACGACGCCCACGGCGCCGAAGGTGGCCACGATCCCCGCTCCCGTGCGCCGGGCGGCCTCGGCCACCGCTGCCCCCTGTCCGGCGCGCGCCACGCCGGGCCCGACGAGCAGCATCGTGGTGAACTCGGCCAGCGTGGGCGACAGGGTGATCAGGTGGTCGGCGCCGAGGTCGAGGGTCCAGGGCTCGAGCCCGGAGGGCGCCGGGGCGGCGAGATCGAGGAGGAGGTCGAGCTCGGCGGCGGCGTGGACCTCGCCGAGCGACCAGCCGCCGACGGCGGCGGGGATCGACGTCGGGTCCGTGATCTCCTGGGGAGCGGCGCGCTCTCCGGGCTGTGAGGACAGGCGGATGCGCCGGCCGGACAGCAGTGCGACGCCCGGACCGGCCCCGGGACCGACGGCGAGGCGACCGTCGGCGTCGGCCAGGATCGCGGCCAGCGCGTCACTCCCGACCTCGATCTCGTCGAGACCGCCCAGGGCCGGCATGTCGCTCCCCGGTGCGCGGAACACCCGTCGGGCCCCTTGGGCCACGAGGCAGCCGGCGAGGAGGTCGAGGACGGTGGCTGCGGTCACCGGCCCAGTATCGCCCCTCCCCCACCGGCGCCGTCCCTGACAGGGACCTGAACCCCAGGAGCGCCAGGCCCGGGACAGCGCCGGCGTCGGGGGCTAGCGTCGCTCTGCGGCCACGGGGCCGTGGGAGGTCCGGGGATGGACGCACGCCAGCTGGGTATCGGGATCGTCGCCACCGGGGCGCTCGCCCAGGTCACCGGGCTCGGGCTCGACGCGTGGCTCCACTCCTCGGCCGACCGCGACATCGACGGGGCGCTCGCGCTCGAGAACGTCGGGCACGTGCTCTTCGTCGGGGGCCTGGTGGCGGTGGTCGTCGGGGCCGTGCTGGCCCTCGTCGGTCCACGGCTCTACGCGCCCACCGCCAACGCCGGGCCCGGTCGCCGCCTCGCCCAGTTCGGGGCGCCCGCCGCCGCGGTGCTGTTGGTGGTCGCCGGGCTGAGCGGGGCCTCGTCGTCCAGCCTCACCGGCACGACCGAGGCGTCCTCGGCGAGCGGCACGGCCGGCGACGGCCACACCGACCACGACCACGAGGCGGAACCCGTCCGCTGCGACCTCGGGATGAACACCGCGGCGTACTACCGGGGTGCGGTCGAGGCGGGGATGGACCTCGCCGGCGGCGGCGACGGCCACGACCACGCCGAGCCCGGGCCGGTGGGCGGCCTCGGCGAGACGGCGGCTGCGCCGGCGGGCGACGCCGGGGGCGGGCACGACGGCCACGACGGGCCCCAGGCCTGGACCCCGATCACCGACCCGGCCACCTGCGCCCAGCTCGAGACCGAGCTCGACCAGGCCGCCGCGGTGGCGGCGCGCTACCCCACCCCGGTCGAGGCGAAGGCCGCCGGTTACGTGATGGTCACCACCTACATCCCGGAGATCGCGTCGCACTGGATGAACTTCGCTCACGTCGACGACGAGTTCGTCATCGACCAGCCCGAGATGCTGCTCTACGACGGCACCGGCGACGACGCGACCATGGTCGGACTGAGCTACTACCTGTTGTCCGACGGCGAGCCGTCGCCCGACCAGACCTTCGTGGGCGGCAACGTCGAGTTCCACCAGCACGTCGGGCTGTGCGTGAAGGGCACGCTGGTGGTGGGCGGATCGGGGACGAGCGCCGAGGAGTGCGCCGCCCGCGGCGGCCGCAAAGGGGGCGGGAGCAACGCCTGGATGGCCCACGCGTGGGTGGTCCCGGGCTGCGAGAGCCCCTGGGGCGTGTTCAGCGCCTCCAACCCGAAGCTGACCGCGGAGCTGGGTCGGGCGTCGGGCCGAGGGGCCCCGTGCAGCGGCTCGGGCGCGACCTACGACGACACCCCGGGCCTCCCCGCCGAGCTGGCCTCGCTGGTCGCGGGAGCACCGCCGGCCTGACCGACGCCGGCCACCCTCCGCGGCCGGGAGGAATGACCTAGGACCCTGACCCTGCTCGGCGCGGGCCGTCACCATGCGATCGTGGGCGTCATCGAGTTGGCGGGAGCCGGTCGCAGCTACGAGACGGCAGGGGGAACGGTGCACGCGCTGACCGGCGTCGACCTCGTCGTCGACCGCGGGGAGTTCGTCGTGGTGCTCGGGCCGAGCGGCTCCGGCAAGACGACGCTGTTGAACCTCGTGGGAGCTCTCGACGTGCCCACGTCGGGGCGCGCCGTCGTGTCCGGCCACGACCTCAGCGCCGCCGGGCGGGCGGAGCTGTTCCGCTACCGGCGCGAGACCGTGAGCTTCGTGTTCCAGAGCTTCAACCTGTTCCCGGGGCTCACCGCCGTCGAGAACGTGCGGTTCGGGGCCGACGTCGCCGGCCGCCCAGGGGCCTCGGCCACCGCCCACGAGATGCTGGAACGTGTCGGTCTCGGCGATCGGGTCGACCACTTCCCCGCCATGCTCTCCGGCGGCGAGCAGCAACGGGTCGCCATCGCCCGGGCCCTCGCCACCCAGAACCCCGTCGTGCTGGCCGACGAGCCTACGGGAGAGCTCGACTACCACACCGGCGTCGCCATCCTCGCCCTGCTGATGGAGCAGGCCCGAGCGGGCAGAACGGTCCTCGTCGTCACCCACAACCGCGAGATCTCCCGCGCCGCCGATCGCGTCGTCGAGCTCCGCGGTGGCCGGGTCGTCGCCGACGGACCTCCCACCGGCGGCCGACGGGACGTGTCGGACCTGCAATGGTGACCACCACCGGCTCCGCCACGGCGGAGTCCGAGGCACCACGAACGGGACGGAGCGCTCCGCCCGTTCGCTTCTGGCTGCGGTGGTCCCTGCGCGATCTTCGCCAGCGATGGGTGCAGGTCGTCGCCATCGCCGTGGTCATCGCGCTGGGCACGGGCACCTACGCAGGACTGTCGGCCTCGGCCGAATGGCGGAGGGTGAGCTACGACGCCTCCTACGAGGTGACCAACGCGCACGACATCCTCGTCTCGCCGGCCCAGAACACCACCGTCGACGAGGACGCCCTGCGGACCGCGCTCGCCTCGACCCCTCACCCGGAATGGTTCGCGGACGTGACGACGTCGCTCGCGGTGAACGTCCAGGTCGATGCGTCCACCGCCGAGGAGGTCATCCTCGTGCCCGGCCGGCTCATCGGCGTCGAGGTGACGGAGCCGCCCACCCCACCCGTCGACACGCTGTCCGTCAGCGAGGGTCGGGGGCTCGGCCCGGAGGACGACGGTGCCGACGTCGTCGTGATGGACGCCGGGTTCGCCCGTGCCCGCGATCTGCCGCCCACCGGAACGGTTCGCCTCGGCGGGGAGCGGGAGATCCCCTGGGTCGGAACCGGACAGTCGCCGCGGTACTTCCTCCCGGCGTCCGAGACCGGCACCGTCCTCGGCTCCGGTGGCTTCGCGGTGCTGTTCACGTCGTTGGCCCGAGCCCAGGCCGAGGCATCGACCCCCGGGAAGATCAGCGAGGCATCGATCCGCCTGGCCCCCGGCGTCGACCCCGATCAGGCCCGGGCGGAGCTCCGTGAGACGCTCGCCACCGGACTCCCCGGGGCGGCGACGGAGGTCCGCCTCCTCGAGGAGGAACGCGGGTACCGCCAGCTGTACGACGACATCGAGAACGACCAGACGTTCTTCACCGTCTTCGCGCTCCTGATCCTGGCCGGCGCCGCCTTCGCGGCGTTCAACCTGACCGGCCGCATCGTCGAGGCCCAACGGCGGGAGATCGGCGTGGGCATGTCGCTCGGTGTCCCCCGCGCCTGGCTCGCGTTGCGGCCGATC
The DNA here is from genome assembly GCA_025455885.1 of Acidimicrobiales bacterium. Classification (NCBI taxonomy): domain Bacteria; kingdom Bacillati; phylum Actinomycetota; class Acidimicrobiia; order Acidimicrobiales; species Acidimicrobiales bacterium. The sequence goes on along the minus strand of JALOLR010000003.1, from coordinate 9,272 downwards.
CTCATGGCGTTCGAGGTGGCGGTGATCGGGGTCGCCGCCGGGATCCTCGTCGGGTACGTGGTCGGCGAAGCCATGGGGAACGTCACCGAGTCCTTCTTCCCGATGCCGGTGTGGCTCCGCCCGTTCCAGGTCGGGCCGTACCTACGGGCCACCGCGCTGGGGGTCGGGCTGGTGCTGGCGGCCAGCATCTGGCCGGTCGTCCGTGCGGTCCGGGTCCCTCCGGTCGAGGCCATCCGCACCGGGCCCCGGACCGCAGGGCGTGGCGGGCTGGCGCCTCTCGTACAGCGGATCCCGCTCCCGGGATCGACGATCACGAACCTCCCGCTGCGGGAGGTGGTGCGCCGGCCGCGGCGCACACTGCTGACGGCCCTCGGCATCGCCGCGGCGGTCACCACGCTCGTCGCGGTCTTCGGGATGATCGACTCGATCTACCGGACGATCGACGACGGCTCGGCCGAGGTGCTGGGTGAGAGCCCGGAGCGGATGACGGTGGCGCTGCAGACGTTCACCGCCACCGGCTCCGCCGAACTGGCCTCCGTCGAGTCGGCGCCGGGAGTGGGAAGGTCGTCAGCCGGTCTGCGCATCGGTGGGACGCTGGCCGGGCCCGACACCGACCTCGGCCAGGCCGACGGACCGGCCACCGCCACGAGCAGCGACCGCTTCGACGTCCTGATCGACGTCATGGACCTGCGTGACGGCGTCTGGTCGCCCACCGCCACCGAGGGCTCGCTCGACTCCGAGACGCCGGCACTGGTGGTCTCGCAGAAGGCCGCCGACGACCTCGACGTCGGCGTCGGCGACCCGGTGCAACTCCGACACCCCGTGCGCGACGGCACGGGCTACCGGTGGGTGACGAGTGAGCTACCGGTGGGGGCCGTCCACCCGTACCCGTTCCGGTTCGTGACCTACCTCGACAGCCGTCACGCCGCGCTGTTGAACCTGGAGGGGATCGTCAACCAGGTGGACGTGGAGCCGGCACCGGGCGCCGACCTCGAGGCCCTGCGCCGCACCCTGTTCGGCATCGACGGGGTCGGCGCGGTCACTCCGGTCTCGGAGACCATCGACACCATCCGTTCGACCATGGACGAGTTCCTCGGCATCCTCCAGATCATCGTCTGGGCGGTGCTGTTGCTCGCAGTGCTCATCGCGTTCAACTCCTCGAGCATCAGCGCCGACGAACGAGCGCGCGAGCACGCCACGATGTTCGCGTTCGGCCTCCCCACCCGCACGGTCCTCGGTCTCGCCATGGCCGAGTCCGCACTCATCGGCGTGGTGGCCACCCTGCTCGGCACCGCCGCCGGGGTGGCCCTGACCTGGTGGCTGGTGCAGCGCCTGTTCACCCAGACGATCCCGGATCTGCTCCTGGTGACCGCCGTCGACCCGTTCACGTTCGTGGTCGCCGCGCTGGTCGGCATCGTCGCCGTCGCCATCGCGCCCGTGCTCATCCTCCGCCGTCTCCGTCGCATGGACATCCCGGCAACACTTCGCGTCGTCGAATGAGCGTCCCGGGGCACGACGTGACCTCTCCCGGACCCGGACCGTGCGCCGGGCGCGACGGTCCGGGCACGCACCTCGCAGCCCGCCTGACCCCCGTCTCAGTCGCCGATGACGAAACGGCCCACCCGTCGCCGGTGCCAGTCGGCGTCCCCCCAGGCCGCGGTCAGCGCCCACACCCGCTTCAACCACATGTGCACGTCGTACTCGACGGTGTAGGCGATGGCGCCGTGGCACTGCAGGGCCTGGGCGGCGACGAACGCGGCCGCCTCCGAAGCCATGCACTTGGCCATCGACACGTCACGCGCCGCGGTGTCGAGGCCTTCGGCCATCGAGTACGCCGCGTTGGCGGTGACGGGGCGGGCGAACGAGAGCTTGAGCTCGGCGTCGGCCAGGTGGTGCTTGACCGCCTGGAAGGTGCCGATCGGGACGCCGAACTGACGTCGCGAGGTCACGTACTCGACGGTGACGGCGAGCAGGTGCTCGGCCAGGCCGAGCAACAAGGCGGACGCGGCCAGCGCGCCGCGGTCGAAGGCCCGGTTGGCGGCGTGCCACCCGGCCTCGCCGTCGACGACGAGCTCTTCGTCGGCCACGTCCCACTCGACGGTGAAGAGCCGCCGGGCGCCGTCGACCGAGGTCTCCGGGGTGAGGCGAAGGCGGTCGGCCGCAACGGCCACGACGCGGTCGGCGCGTTGGGCGAGCAGCAGGTCGGCGACGTGGGCGTCGGTGACGAAGGGCTGGCCGGCGAACTGCACCGTGACGACGGCCGAGCCCTGCGCGACGGCCGGCATCCAGCGCTCGGCCATCGCCGACGGCGCGGACTCGGCCAGCAGCGGTGCGGCCACGGCGGTGGTCTCGAGGAGCGGTCCGGGGAAGGCGGCGCGCCCGACCTCGGTGAGGATGGGCAGGAGGTCGAGCTCGGTGAGCCCGAGCCCGCCGGACGATTCCGGCACGGTGAGGCCGACGACACCCATCTCGGCGAGGGCGGCCCAGAGGGCGGGGTCGCGCCCGGTCCCCTCGTCCCAGGCCCGCCGCACCGCGTCGGGCGGGAACTCCTTGGCCAGGAGTTCGGCCACGGCGTCGCGGAACAGCAGTTGGTCGTCGGTGAAGGCGAAGCGCACAGTGCCTACTTCCGGGGCAGGCCGAGCACGCGCTCGGCGACGACGTTGCGTTGGATCTCGTTCGTGCCGGCATAGATGGGACCGGACAACGAGAACTCGAAGCCCTTCATCCACGCGCCCCCGTCGACGGCGCCGTGCGAGCCGTCCACCAGCTCGGCGGTGGGTCCCAGGAGGCGCAGCGCCGTGGTGTGGAGGCGCACGTCGAGCTCGGACCAGAAGATCTTGGTCAGGCTCGACCTCGCCCCCTGGGGTCGCCCCTCCACGATGTCGGTCACGTCGGCGAGGGTGGCCAGGCGGTAGGCCTCGGCCTCCATCCACGACTGCGTCACCTCGTCACGGAGGTGGGGATCGCCGGCGGCGACGGCGGCCGGGTCGCCGGTGGCAGCCAGCGCCGAACGCCGGCGGTAGAGGTCGACGAGCCGGTCGGCGGCGGCGCAGAATCGGCCCGGGGAGCGCAACGTGAGCCCTCGCTCCGACGACGTGGTGGCCATGGCCACCCCCCAGCCCTGGTCGACCTCGCCGAGCACGAGGTCGTCGCCCACGAACACGTCGTCGAAGAAGACCTCGGCGAACCCCTCGTCGCCGTCGAGGCGGCCGACGCCCCGCACGGTGACGCCCTCGGCGTCGAGGGGCACCATGAGATAGGTCATCCCCCTGTGACGCTCGGCCTCGGGGTCGGTGCGGAACAGCCCGAACAGCCAGTTGCAGAAGGCCCCTCGGGTGGTCCACGTCTTCTGGCCCGTGATCCGCCAGCCCCCCGCGGCGTCGTCGCGCACGGCGCGGCTCTTGATGCCGGCGAGGTCGGACCCCGCGTCGGGCTCACTCCACCCCTGGCACCACAGGTCGTCGGCGGCAGCCATGGCCGGCAGGAATCGGGCCTTCTGCTCGTCGGTGCCGAACTCGAAGATGGTCGGGGCGAGCAGGAAGATGCCGTTCTGGGTGACTCGCTGCGGGGCGCCCGCCCGGTAGTACTCCTCCTCGAAGATCAGCCACTCCCACACCGACGCGCCCCGCCCGCCGTACTCCTCGGGCCACGACACGACCGACCAGCGGGCCGCGAACAGCTGCTTCTCCCACTCGAGGTGCAGCGCGAACCCCTCGGCGGTGTCGCCCGACGGGAGGTCTCGGGGCACGTTCGCCTCGAGCCACTCCCGGGCCTCGTCGCGAAAGGCCTGCTCTTCGGGGCTCCACTCCAGGTCCATCGGGTCAGCCTGACGCAGCGTCAGATACGGCGCAAACCAACCAGCGATGATCCGCCGAACTACCCTCCCGGCGTTGCCTGACCTTCCCAGGAGGAGCCTGTGCGCAAGCCCACCGTCCGCATCCTGTTGCTCAGCACCGTGGTGGTCGCCCTGCTCGGCGCCTCGCCGGCAGGCGCGGGCGGTCAGATCCAGCCCGATGCCGCCTACACCATCACGATCAGCAAGACCGTGGACGGCGTGGACGCCGGCGCCGGGTACGAGTTCGAGCTCCTGTGTGCGTCCGACGACGGCGCGGGCGAGGCCTCGTTCGTCTCCATCGACGACCCGCTGTTCCCCGGGTTCGAGTCGAGCGACGCCGTGGTGTTCGACCTGGCCGGCGGCGAGGAGGCCACGTTCGAGGTCTTCGTCGAGTTCTCCCGCCTGACGGTGATCACCTGCGCCGTCGTCGAGACGGGCGGCACCGGCGAGGCGCCCTCCGCCACCTCGGTGACGTGCACGGACGACGCCCTGGTGGTGTGCAGCGACCCTGCCGCCGGTGAGGCTGCCACCCAGAGCTCTGGCGAGGCCACGTTGTCATGGGTCGACGTGGACGCCGCCGACGCGTTCGGGACCGACGTGGGCGGGGCGACCTTCGCCTTCACCAACGTGATCGCCCCAGCCCCCGCTCCCGCCCCGGCCCCGCCGGTCGCGGCCGCAACCGTCGCCGCGCCGGCCTTCACGGGCTGAGGGGACACCCCACCGGCCACGACCTGACGGGTCGTCAGGTCTTCTCCTAGACTCCCGAGGACCGGGGCCCCGCCCCGGACCCGTTGGGTGGGCGCCACCGCGCCACCCGCCGCCACGAGGAGCCTCGATGACGCTGACCGCCCCGGAATCCGCCGACACCGCCGCCACCCGGACCATCCCCCGGTTCGTGAGCGTCGACGACCACATCATCGAGCCGCCCCACGTCTGGCAGGACCGCCTCCCCGAGAAGTACAAGGCCGTCGGGCCGCGGGTCGAACGCCTCCGGGTCGCCAACCTGAAGTTCAACGGCATGCAGTACAGCTTCGACATCGTCGACAACGACGCGGACGAGGGGAAGTTCGCCGACTTCTGGTGCTACGAGGACCTCAAGGTCCCGATGCGTCGCATCATCGCCGCGGTGGGCTTCCCGCCCGAGGAGCGCACGCTCCTGCCCGTCACCTACGAGGAGATGCGCAAGGGCTGTTGGGACCAGGCGGCCCGCCTCGAGGACATGGACGTCAACCACACCGAAGCGTCGCTGTGCTTCCCCACCTTTCCCCGCTTCTGCGGCCAGACGTTCCTCGAGGCCAAGGACCGCGAGCTCGCCCTGCTGTGCGTGCAGGCGTACAACGACTGGATGGTCGAGGAGTGGTGCGCCGGAGCCGGAGCCGGGCGGCTGATCCCGCTCATCATCGTCCCGCTGTGGGACGCCCAGCTCGCCGCCGACGAGGTGTACCGCAACGCCGCCCGCGGGGTGCGGGCCGTGTGCTTCAGCGAGATCCCGCCCTTCCTCGACCTGCCGAGCATCCACACCGGCGAGTGGGAGCCCTTCTTCCAGGCGTGCGCCGACACCGACACCGTCATCAACATGCACATCGGTTCGTCGTCGCGCATGCCGGCCACCTCCCCCGACGCCCCCGCCGGCGTCCAGGCCACGCTGAGCTTCAACAACGCCATGGGCTCGCTGGCCGACTGGCTGTACTCGGGCATCCTGGTGCGCCACCCCACGCTGAAGCTGGCGTACTCCGAGGGCCAGATGGGTTGGATCCCCTACGCCATGGAGCGCGCCGACAGCGTCTGGCGCGAGTTCCGCGGGTGGGCCTTCGACAAGGAAGCCGTGCCGGAGCCGCCGTCGTTCTACTTCCGCCGCCAGGTGTACGCCTGCTTCTTCCGCGACAACTTCGGGCTGAAGAACCTCCACGACGTCGGCGTCGACAACGTCACCTTCGAGACCGACTACCCGCACTCCGACTCGACGTGGCCCGACACCAAGGACGTCTTCACGACGATGGTGAAGGACCTGCCCGACGAGGACGTGTACAAGATCGCCCGGGGCAACGCCATCTCGATGCTCGGGCTCGACCTCGACTGACCCCACCGGGGGCCGGCGCGCCGGCCCCGGTAGCGTGACCGCCATGGCGCGCCGTGACCCTCCGCGTGAGCGACGCCGACGAGGGGTGCTGCGCCACTACGACCGACCCCTGTGGCGTGACCGCCTCTTCTGGATCGTCGCCGTCCCGTCGGGCCTCGTCACGGCGCTGTTCGTGGGGACCGTGCTCCTCCTCGCCGGGGTGCCCGAGGACCCGATCGGGTGGCTGCGCCCGGTGCTGCTCGGGATCGTGGTGCTGGTGCTCTCCTTCCGGCTCCTCGGAGCCGGCGTCACCACCTCGCGCCGGTTCCGGACCGGCCTGGGCGAGGGCTCGACCGCCCGACCGGGCGACCTCGAGAGCAAGGGCCGGGCGGCCGGCGCCGTCGTGGGGCGGGCGCTGCGAGCCGGCCGCACGACCGCCGGAGCGGACGCCGAACCCGCTCGGGTCGCCGCCCAGCCGGCCGCCCCGCCGGCCCCGACCGGCGCGGCCACGGAACCGGCTGACGGTCACCACACCGCACCCGACTCCGATCCGGGCCCGTCGATCACGATCGCGGCCGATGCCGCCACGTCGCCCGCGGCCGCCCCCGAACCCCCGCCGGTGACGATCGCGACCCCCTCCACGGCCGACGCCGTGGACCGTGCCGCCCGCGTGGCGGGGGCGATGCTCGGACGCCGCCTCGCCGAACGGCGGCGCTCCTCCCGGCCTCCCGACGCTCCGGGAGCGCCCTGACGAACCGTCAGGCCGGGCCCGCCCTGTCGCGCCCTGCGGCGTGGTCGAAGGCGTCCAGCAGGCGACCGGCGATCCCCTGACCCCGGTGGGCCTCGGCCACCACGACCGTCGGGGCCGCCGGCGGCGCCTCGACGCGCCGCCCGTGCACGACGCCCACCACCTCCCCGCGTCGTCGGGCGGTGACGACGACGGTGTCCGGCCCGTCGCGGGCTGCGTCGAGCCCCACCTCGGCCAGCAGTCCCGCCGCGTCGGGATCCACGAGCCGGGTCACGGTGAGCTCGAGCTCCACCCCGCCCCGCCCGACGACCCGCCGGGGGCCGAAGGGGGCGTCCGCGATCGGGACCCATCGGCGCCGCCCCCCCTCCCCCCGCTGCTGCTCCAGGAGGTGCACGCGGTCCACCGCCACCTCGACCACGTAGTCGGCGAGGGCGGTCATCGACGCCTCCAGGCGGCCGGGGCCGACGTCGTCGTCGAGCGTGACGTGAGGGACGAAGGGTCGGGTCGGTGGTCGGGCGAAGGGTCCGTCGACGAGTCGGCGACGCAGCTCGCCGAGCGGCCCGTCGTCCAGGTCGACCACGGCGAGGTGGATGGTCGGAGTCGTCGGCGCGAAGGTCGTCGGGGGGCCGAGGCGGAGGCGCAGCCCGTCGCACCCGGCTGCGGCGTCACGCAGCACCCGTAGGCCGTCCGCCACGGCGTCGGGACGTACGTTCACGGGTGGCACCAGGGTGACGTGGGGAGCGATCCGGGCGCGGGTCGCCGAACCCAGCGCCCTGCGGAGGCCGTCGACCTCGGCGGCGACGGTGGTCGGCAGGAGCAACGCCACCCCGAGGCGCGGTCGATCCACGCGCCGACGTTACCCAGCACCGGCGCCCGCCCGGCGCGACGGGCGCCCGCCGGGTGTCAGGCTGCTGGGGTGGATCCGAACGAGCTGTACGTCGTGATCGAGGGACCGCCCGAGGCGGTCCCGCTCGTGCTGGTGCACGGTGCCCCCGACCGCTCCGCGGCCTTCCGTCAGGCCTGCGGTCACCTCGACGCCTCGGTGCGGGTGGTCCGCTACGACCGGCGTGGCTACGGCCGGTCGGTCGGGGCGACCCCCGCCCGCTCGATGGCCGACCACGCCGACGACCTCCTCGGCGTCATCGGCGCCGTCGGAGGGCGCGCCGTCGTGGTGGCGCACAGCTTCGGCTCGAACCCGGCCATGCTCGCCGCCGTCGCCCGCCCCGCCGCGTTCGCGGCGCTCGGCGTCTGGGAGCCGCCGATGGTGTGGCTGGAGTGGTGGCCCCGGACCACCAAGGACTACGACGCCGAGGTCGCCGCCGCCCCGGATCCGGCGCAGATGGCCGAGGAGTTCAACCGACGCGTCCTGGGCGACGACGCCTGGGAGGCGCTGAGCCCCGAGAAGCAGGCGCTGCGCCGCGCCGAGGGTCCGGCGTTCGCGCGCGACATGGCGTCGCTGGCCACCGCGCCCTTCGCAGCCGATCGGCTCACCGTGCCGACGGTCGTCGGCCACGGCTCCGACACGTCACCCGAGCACGTCGAGGGCGCCCGGCGGCTGGCCGCCCAGGTGGCGGACGGTCGGCTGGTCACGATCGAGGGCGCCGGCCACTTCGCCAACCAGACCCACCCTGAGGAGTTCGCGGCGTTCATCACCGCCACGGTGGACCGTGCCGCGGAACGCTGACGCGGTCAGGGGCTGAACGGCCGCGAGGCTCAGATGCCGTGGCCGGTGGCCACGAGACGGGCGTGGGCCCGGCGCAGCTCGGCCTCGGCCTCGACGTCGTCGCCCTTGGCCAGCGCCGCCTCGGCGGCCTCCTTGGCCCGACGGGCCCGGTCGGCGTCGATCGTGCTCGCCATCTCGGCCAGGTTCGACAGGATCTTCACCTGGTCGTTGCTCACCTCCACGAACCCCCCGTGCACGGCAGCCAATTCGGTGGTGCCGTCGACGAGCGCGATCTCGAGGGTCCAGGTCTCCAACGCCCCGACGAAGGGCGAGTGGCCGGGCAGGAAGGCGATGTCGCCGCCCCCCACGGTGCGGGCTCGCACCATGGTGGCGTCGCCGGCGAACAGCGTCCGCTCGGGCGAGACCAGCTCGACGTGCAGGGCCATCAGGCGCCGGCCTCGAGCTCTCGGGCCTTGGCCCGGGCGGCATCGGCGTCGCCGACGTTGAGGAAGGCCTGCTCGGGCAGGTCGTCGAGCTCGCCCTCGACCAGCTGGGCGAAGGACTCCACCGTGTCCTCGACGGGCACGAAGATGCCGGGCATGCCGGTGAACACCTCGGCCACGAAGAACGGCTGGGAGAGGAACCGCTGCACCTTGCGGGCCCGGTTCACGATGAGGCGGTCCTCCTCCGAGAGCTCGTCGAGCCCGAGGATGGCGATGATGTCCTGGAGCTCCTTGTAGCGCTGGAGCACCTCCTGCACCCGCCGGGCCACGTCGTAGTGGCGCTGCCCGACGATCTCGGGCGTGAGGATGCTCGAGGTCGAGGCCAGCGGGTCGACGGCCGGGTAGATGCCGAGCGAGGCGATGTTGCGGGAGAGCTCGGTGGTGGCGTCGAGATGGGTGAAGGTGGTGAACGGCGCCGGGTCGGTGTAGTCGTCGGCGGGCACGTACACGGCCTGCAGCGAGGT